>NZ_AKJR01000057.1:0-29507 GCF_000282235.1 Pseudomonas sp. GM24
TCGGCAGCTCCTACATGAGGTTGTGTTGTAGCGAATATTATCGAGAACCCCATGCCTCAACCGCGTCCTTACAAAGTTGCACTCAACGGCTACGGCCGGATTGGTCGTTGCGTCTTGCGTGCGTTGTTTGAGCGAGGCGAGAAAGCCGGGTTTGAAATTGTCGCGATCAACGATCTGGCGGACATGGCCAGCATCGAATACCTGACACGCTTCGACTCCACCCACGGCCGCTTCCCGGGCGAGGTGCGAGTAGAAGGCGATTGTCTGCATATTAATGGCGACTGCGTGAAGGTCCTGCGCAGTGCCACCCCCGAAGGCATCGATTGGGCGTCACTCGGCGTCGATCTGGTGCTCGAATGCTCCGGTGCCTACAACACCCGTGAAGACGGCCAGCGCTTTCTCGACGCCGGCGCGCCACGCGTGTTGTTCTCGCAGCCGATGGCCAGCGAGGCGGATGTCGACGCCACCATCGTTTATGGCGTCAATCAGGATTGCCTGACCGGCGACGAGCTGCTGGTGTCCAACGCCTCCTGCACCACCAACTGCGGCGTGCCGTTGTTGCGCCTGCTCGACAAGGCCATCGGCCTCGATTACGTGTCGATCACCACGATTCACTCGGCGATGAACGATCAGCCGGTGATCGACGCCTATCACCATGAAGACCTGCGCCGCACGCGTTCGGCGTTTCAGTCGGTGATCCCGGTGTCCACTGGTCTGGCGCGCGGTATCGAGCGCCTGCTGCCGGAACTTGCCGGGCGAATTCAGGCCAAAGCCGTACGCGTGCCGACGGTCAACGTGTCCTGCCTCGACATCACGATGCAGACCGCCACCGCGACCGATGCCAATGAGGTCAACCGGATCCTGCGCGAAGCCGCCACCCATGGCCCGCTCAAAGGTCTGCTCGCCTATACCGAGCTGCCGCACGCCAGTTGTGATTTCAACCATGACCCACATTCGGCCATCGTCGATGCCAGTCAGACCCGTGTTTCCGGCCCCAAACTGGTGAACATCCTGGCCTGGTTCGACAACGAGTGGGGTTTTGCCAACCGAATGCTGGACGTTGCAGAACACTATCTGCAAACAGCAACTTCAAAAAAACCGTAGGAAGTGCGACCCATGACCGTGTTGAAGATGTCCGACCTCGATCTGCAAGGTAAGCGCGTATTGATCCGCGAAGACCTCAACGTCCCAGTCAAGGACGGTGTTGTCACCAGCGACGCGCGTATCCTGGCTTCGCTGCCGACCATCAAGCTGGCCCTGGAAAAAGGCGCGGCCGTGATGGTTTGCTCGCACCTGGGCCGTCCGACCGAAGGCGAATTCTCCGCCGAGAACAGCCTCAAGCCTGTCGCTGACTACCTGAGCAAAGCGCTGGGCCGTGAAGTGCCACTGGTGGCTGATTACCTGGGCGGCGTTGACGTCAAGGCCGGCGACATCGTGCTGTTCGAAAACGTGCGCTTCAACAAAGGCGAGAAAAAGAACGCTGACGAACTGGCCCAGCAATACGCCGCCCTGTGCGACGTGTTCGTGATGGACGCTTTCGGCACCGCTCACCGTGCCGAGGGTTCGACCCACGGCGTGGCCAAGTTCGCTAAAGTCGCTGCTGCTGGCCCACTGTTGGCCGCTGAACTGGATGCACTGGGCAAAGCCCTCGGCGCACCGGCTCAGCCAATGGCGGCCATTGTTGCCGGCTCCAAGGTGTCGACCAAACTCGACGTGCTGAACAGTCTGAGCCAGATCTGCGATCAACTGATCGTCGGCGGCGGCATCGCCAACACTTTCCTCGCGGCGGCCGGTCACCCGGTTGGCAAATCCCTGTACGAACCGGATCTGCTCGACACCGCGCGCGCCATCGCTGCCAAAGTCAGCGTGCCGCTGCCGGTTGACGTAGTAGTCGCCAAAGAATTCGCTGAAACCGCAGAAGCCACCGTCAAGCTGATCGCTGACGTCGCGGCTGACGACATGATTCTGGATATCGGCCCGCAAACCGCAGCCAACTTCGCCGAACTGCTGAAATCGTCGAAAACCATTCTGTGGAACGGTCCGGTTGGCGTGTTCGAATTCGACCAGTTCGGCAACGGCACCAAAGTGCTGGCCCAGGCCATCGCGGAAAGCTCGGCGTTCTCCATTGCGGGCGGTGGCGACACCCTGGCCGCGATCGATAAATATGGCGTGGCTGAGCAAATCTCCTACATTTCCACCGGTGGTGGCGCGTTCCTCGAGTTCGTCGAGGGCAAAGTGCTGCCAGCCGTTGAAGTCCTGGAAAGCCGGGCCAAGGCCTGAGGCCGCCCGTTTGGCCAGGCAAAGGAGTGTTTTCATGGTCAAGTCGTTAGCGCTGTTGTTGCTGACCGGTACGCTGGCGGCCTGCGGGAGTAACCCGAAGGCCGAAGCCACGCCGGCGCCGAGCGAGTCGCAGAAGGGCTGTTATCAGGCCGACTGGCAGGCCGAAACCAACCCGGTGCTGAACAAGCGCTCGGGGCCGGACGGCCTGGACAAATACGAGACGCAAACCCCGGCCAAGGAACATGGTTGTCCTTGACGGGTCTGACTCTTTAACTCAGGGCTGGCGGCATGCGCCGTCAGTCGAGGAACACGGATGAAAGGCTTGATCGCCATTGCGGCGTTGGCATTGTTGGGCGGTTGCGCGCAGTTGAACCTGTTTCAGTCGTCTGCTCCGGCGGACAACTGGACCACCTGGACCTGCGACAGCCAGGCCAAAGTGCTGTGGCGTTACGCCGATGCCAGCCAGAAGGAAGTCGACGTTCGACTGGGTGGCGGTGATCAGGTCTATCGCCTGAAAGAAGAGCTGGGGGCCTCGGGCACGCTGTACAGCGACGGCATGCTGGCGTTTCACGTCAAGGGAGAGGAAGGCCTGGTGTACTGGGTCGCCACCAATGACCTGATCGGCCGCGGCTGCAAAGCGCAGTAATTGCATCACCGCAGACCCAATGTAGGAGTGAGCTTGCTCGCGATAGCGACCTGACAGTCGCTGCAATATTGACTGAAAGATGGCTATCGCGAGCAGGCTCACTCCTACAAGGGTTCTGCGCAGTTCTGAAGAATTGGCTTTATCGAATCACCAGACCGGGCCTCAACCCCCGATCTGCAATCACTTGAATAGCCGCCGCCGCTCCGGCAGGCTGGCACGATTAACGACCCTCAACCGGGAGAGACACACACAATGGCACTTATCAGCATGCGCCAGATGTTGGACCACGCAGCCGAATTCGGCTACGGCGTTCCAGCTTTCAACGTCAACAACCTTGAGCAGATGCGCGCCATCATGGAAGCCGCTGACAAGACTGACTCCCCGGTGATCGTTCAGGCTTCGGCCGGCGCCCGTAAATACGCCGGCGCGCCTTTCCTGCGTCACCTGATCCTGGCCGCGATTGAAGAATTCCCGCACATCCCGGTGTGCATGCACCAGGATCACGGCACCAGCCCTGATGTCTGCCAGCGCTCGATCCAACTGGGCTTCAGCTCGGTGATGATGGACGGCTCGCTGGGCGAAGACGGCAAGACCCCGACCGACTACGACTACAACGTCCGCGTTACCCAACAAACCGTGGCCATGGCGCACGCCTGCGGCGTTTCGGTAGAAGGCGAGCTGGGCTGCCTGGGTTCGCTGGAAACCGGCATGGCCGGTGAAGAAGACGGCATCGGCGCCGAAGGCGTTCTGGATCACAGCCAAATGCTGACCGACCCGGAAGAAGCCGCTGACTTCGTCAAACGCACCCAGGTCGATGCCCTGGCCATCGCCATCGGCACCAGCCACGGCGCCTACAAGTTCACCAAGCCACCTACCGGCGACGTTCTGGCGATCGACCGTATCAAAGAAATCCACAAGCGCATCCCGAACACCCACCTGGTGATGCACGGTTCGTCCTCGGTGCCACAAGAGTGGCTGGCGATCATCAACCAGTACGGCGGCGACATCAAAGAAACCTACGGCGTACCGGTTGAAGAAATCGTCGAAGGCATCAAGTACGGCGTGCGCAAGGTCAACATCGACACCGACCTGCGCTTGGCATCCACCGGTGCGATGCGTCGCCTGATGGCCACCAACCCGAGCGAATTCGACCCGCGTAAATTCTTCGGCGCGACTGTGACTGCGATGCGTGACGTGTGTATCGCTCGTTATGAAGCGTTCGGTACTGCCGGTAATGCTTCGAAGATCAAACCGATCTCGCTGGAAGCGATGTACCAGCGTTATCTGAAGGGTGAGTTGAACGCTAAGGTTAACTAAGCCTGAGCGTTAGACTGCTTCAAAAGAAACCCGCCGTGAGGCGGGTTTTTTGTGGGGTGACTTTTTCGCCTGACGAAGTTATCTAAAAGTTTGTCAACCTTTTGTGAATCTGATTCCATAGGTTTGGCCTAAATTCGGCCCGCCGTATTTAACGGTCACTGTGCCTAGCAAGTTATTGTCGGTTCCATCAGTTGATTTCATCTCAATACTGAGAGTGCTTGGGCCATGCTTGGTCTCATCTCTTTTTTTGGCATCTGATTTCGCTGTAAGAATATAAGTCCAAGTGGATTTTGTGCAGTCGCCATTGACAGCGAAGTCAAGTCCGAAATAGTCCATGTAGCCGTTACTTATTTTGCCAGTTTGCTGGGCTGGATCGTCAAATTTGAGTGTGGCGGCATGCTCTTCGCCGGCGGAGTTAAATACAAAGCCGTTGTAAGTTTTCATGATATACGCCTTATGTGTATTCAAGTATTAAAGTTAAATAGGTTGTCTCGTATTGCGTCGATGAGATTAGGCGAAAGGTAGTTGCAGGTAACCTGTAATAAATGACAGGTTTTAATATTTTTTCGCTATAAGGGTTCTGGTTTTTTAATAAAACAAGGAGGTGCAAAAACAGGTATGAAAGCGATGTATCAGTGTTGTCTGAAGGGGGGCTTCAAGGCTAAGGTTAAAAGCTTGAGCAGTTAAACTTCTGATTCAAAAAAACTGCCGTGAGGCGGTTTTTTCTGCGCGGTGATTTCTCGTGGTAACGACGCTATCCAAAAGTCAAAGAAAATGGCGCTGCCGCGTGCTCAATGGCGTTGATCACATGAGGCGCCTGTCCGCGATATTGAGGATAGCGTTTGAGCACGGCTTCAACCGAGGCGAGCAGATGCTGAATGCGCTCCTTGGGTTGGTCGATTTCACAGGTGTGGGCAAATTCCAGGAGCCCTTGTCGTGAGGCGAACATTGACTTGTTACCCGCCAGATCCAATGCCAGAACATCTTCTGGAATATAGGCCGTGGTGTTGACGATGTCGTAAGCCGGCGCCAGATGCGCATCGCGTCGCGTCGGTTCGGAATAGAGCAATCCGAAGTTTTTCAAATGAGCGTCGCCATTCCCAACGATGCAACTCAGGGCAACGCTATCGAAAAGTTGATCAAGCGACGTACGCAAGTGTTTCGCCGGGCAAAACACTCGGATAGCCTTCGCGATTGCCGCATAACTTTTGCTGTACTTCTGATTAGCCGACAGCCCCATCAGCACCGCCATGTCTTCAAACCCAATCGGCTTGAGTTGGTCGTCGCGGTCAAATCGACGCATGACAAACAGCTTGGCGTTGTCGGAAAGGTAAAACGGTGGGACGGGAATACCCGCCTCTTTCGCCATGGACATGCAAAGGAATTCGTTGATCGCCAGGCCCGGAAATTCGTCTCTGCCACTCTTGATGATCAGATCCGAGGTTTTGGATGTCACTCTCGGCAATGCTATTTCTTGCCGCTCCGGCACCAGCAACTTGGGTTGAACACCTGAAATGCCTGCCCGCAGGATGTAGCGATCAAGCATGTCGGCGAAGATATCTTCCGTACCGTCCCACGTGAGAATCTCTTCGAGTTTTTCTCCCGGAAATTCTTGCGCCTGCAACAATGCATCAACGGTTTCAGAGCGTACATGAACCCTGCCAATGGGCGATGTACTGCCGGAAAGCGCCAGTAGCAGCATTGGGTCGACGTTCACAGTCTTTGCCAAGCGGTTGCGCAACTGCTCCAGTACGTAGCCTTCTGGTAGGTTCATTTGAAAAACAGGGTGCAACTCACGCCGACGAAAGTCGTCATGTCGTACAGGCATCGAGAGGCTGATCGCCATTTGTGGCGATGCATCTTCGTGATAACGGAAAGTGAAATCATCGGCATCGCTGAACAGTCTGCCGCTATTACCTTCAGGGGTGCTGACTTGAAGAGAGGCCATTTTCATTCGAATAAATCTCCAAGCTCTTCAAGGGTGGGCATCGTTGCTGGAACCACCGAGAGTTCACAGTCCAAAGCAGCCAAAACGCGTGCGTAAGCGATCATGCCGACAGAAAGGGTGCCTTTCTCCACCGCGATGACTTTGTATCGCGTCAGTCCCGCCAGATCGGCAAGCTGAGCCTGCGTCAGGCCACGATTTATACGTTTTTCACGTAATTGAATGCCGAGACGGGTAATTAAAAGAGAGTAATCCATGTTGCGCTACCGTAACATTTTGATGTCAATGTAGCGTATGCAGAACATTTAATCCATTTGACCTAAGAAACCCGCCATAAGGCGGGTTTTTTTGTGGTCGGTTATTCCTTTAGCTCGACATGATCCAGTGCCTGATTCACTGCCAGTTCGCCGAGCATGACCACTTGCGCGATGCCTAGCGCGGTCTTGCGGTGTGAGGTGTCGAGCATGGCGGCGAAGTTGTTGAGCATTTCGCTGGCAGAACCCAAGGTTTCGCTGGCGTTGGCCAGCAGGGATTCGGTGTTGTACTTCGGGTTGGCGAGGTACATGGGTTCGGGTTTATGCGTGCTAGCCATGATGAAAGCGGACGGTTTGAGGTAATGGTCAAGGGCGCGTTCGGCGGCGTCGTTGAGTTTTTTTGAGTCGAGGGATTCGTACGGGGATGCGGGATCTGTTTCTGGCGGGTGCGGCGTTGATTTTGTCATTTGCTCGAAACCTGATTGGAGTGCCCCCGCTCTGGCTACTAAATCAAAGTGGAGGCAACTGTACGCAGGTTAGTAGACCGGGGTTTCGAGCAAGCCGGCGCACCCGAAGGTGCCCTGCGCACAGCTACCATCAAGCGCAGGTATGGGAATACCTGACTGACAGATGCTTGTGCACAACGCTTGAAACCACGGGCTACTAAACCCGATCACTGGAAATCAGTGACGCGAATCAAGTTACCGATGGCCCGCCAGGCGCACAAGCCGGCGGATTCTGGCGTAGTGGTAGGCAACGGCGCAAGGCCTTGTAGGCATCCGGAAGTAACCGCCGACAGATCTAAACAGCACTGTTTAAAGGTAGGAGCTGCCGAAGGCTGCGATCTTTTGATTTTGTCTTTTCAGAATCAAAAACAGGATCAAAAGATCGCAGCCTTCGGCAGCTCCTACCGTGGGGATTGGGTTATTTGTCGTGATCGATGTCGAGTTTGGAGAAGGTCACTTGCCCACCCTCACTCGTATACCCGGTGTTGTCCTGCACATAAACCCCAGCCTTGAAGTACAACGGCTTGTTGCGCCAGGTCGCGCTGATCTGTGAATCCCACTGATAACCCGCCGCACTGACACCCAACGCACCGCCAGGACTCAGGTGAATAAGGTAGTTGAATTCGCGATCCAGTTTGACCCCGGTGGCGAGGGTGATGACGCGACTTTCGTCGTCATCCGGGTGCATGCGCACTTTGATCACCAGATTGCCGGTTTCTGTTTTTGTCTTGTACTGATATTCAAGTTTGACCATCGGCTTCTGACTTTCATAAGCATGAATCTGGCCGATGACGATCTTGCCCGAGCTGGGCACTTTGTTGACGGTGAGGGTCGCCCGCAGCAGGTTGTCGGCATCCGGGTAATACCAGTTGCGCAGGGTGCCGTTGCTGTAGGTTTCACGCAGTTCGGTGCGCGGGTAGATGGCGTTTTCGGTTTTTGACCCGGTAACCGGTGACCAGAAGAATAAGGTGCCGGTGTCGGAATGGAAGTATTGATCTTTGAAGCCGTTCACCAGTTTGGAGGTTTCGACGGTGTATGGCGGGCTGCCAACGGGAACGCTGAGGTTCCAGGTTGCGAGATCGATCATGTCTGTTCTTCCACTCAAAATTCGCTGCACGTACGTGCCAGAAGCTCTAGCCCGCACGTTTTGGGGCGGCCTTTATAAGCGTAGAGGGAAAATTTGTTAACGCCCGTTTGGCAGATGATTGACGTCAACATCCTGTCGAAATGCCATCTATGCCGGTTCCCGGGGGCTTCAGCGGTGACCGTTAGTCGGCAAATTCACGCTTTGGTTAAATGATGGCCTGATGACAGCTTCTGCTTTCTTGGATCCAGTACTAGAGTGAAGGCTCAGTATGTGTGCGGTTTTTACCGGAAGCCGACCAAAAGTCCCGACAAGAGAAGCAGCATGGAATGCGCGCAACCCCCGCCAGGTGAAGGCAACTCTGTCCTTTTGATCGTTGATGATTACCCTGAAAATCTGATCAGCATGCGCGCGTTGCTGCAGCGCCAGGATTGGCACGTCCTCACCGCAGCCTCCGGTTTCGAAGCGCTCAATATTCTGCTCTCGCACGACGTCGATCTGGTGCTGCTGGACGTGCAAATGCCGGGCATGGACGGCTTTGAAGTGGCGCGGCTGATGCGTGGCAGCCAGCGCACGCGCCTGACGCCGATTATCTTTCTGACCGCCAACGAGCAATCCCAGGACGCCGTGATCAAGGGCTACGCCAGTGGCGCGGTGGATTACCTGTTCAAACCGTTCGACCCACAGATTCTCAAGCCCAAAGTGCAGGCGTTGCTGGAACACCAGCGCAATCGCCGCGCCTTGCAGCGCCTGAGTCATGACCTGGAACTGGCGCGCGCCTTCAATGCCTCGGTGCTGGATAACGCGGCTGAAGGCATTCTGGTGGTGGGCGAAGACGGTTTGATCCGCTTTGCCAATCCGGCGATTTCGCGGTTGTTGAATGCGCCGGTGAAGGAGCTGGAAGGTAAAGAGTTTCTCGATTTTCTACAGAAGCCGCACATTCCGCTGTGGGCCGATTCCGAGTTTTATGCCAGCTACAAGCGTGGCGAAACGCTAAGGCTGCACGACGCCTTGCTACGCACGGCGCCCGGCCAGCAAGTGCCGGTAGCCTTGTCGTGTGCGGCGTTGCCTGCCGAGCAACACGCGATGGTGGTGACCGTGCTGGACATGTCGGTGGTGCGGCACTTGCACCAGCAGCTTGAATTCCAAGCGGTGACCGATCCACTGACCGGGTTGCTCAACCGCCGCGGCTTTTACCAGACTGTTGAAAATCTGCTGTTGCGTGGTGAGCGCAGTGATAGCAGTTGGGTCTTGCTGTATCTGGATCTTGATGGCTTCAAACGGGTCAACGATTCACTCGGTCACGATGCCGGCGACCGGGTGTTGCGCTGGGTCTCCGAGCAATTGAAGGCCTGCCTGCGACCGTTCGACATTCTCGCGCGCATGGGCGGTGATGAATTCACCGCGCTGCTGGATCTGGAGTTCCCCGAGCAAGCGGCGAAGATTGCCGAAAAACTCATCGAGCGGGTGTCGATCTGTCAGCAGATCGAAGGGTTGGACATCGCTTTGGGCGCGAGTATCGGCATCGCCACTTATCCGGATTGCGGCTCGAACCTCGACGGATTGCTGCGTGCATCCGACATCGCCATGTACGAAGCCAAGCGCGCCGGGCGTCAGCAATATCGCTTTTATGATCATGAAATGAACGGTAGGGCGCGCTCGCGGTTGATGCTCGAAGAGAGCGTGCGTGCCGCCATCGAGAATCGCGATTTCAATCTGGTCTATCAACCGCAAGTGGCTATCGACACGGGCCAGATTCGTGGCTTTGAAGCGTTGTTGCGCTGGCAGCACCCGAGTGTCGGCGATGTGCCGCCGGGGTTGTTCTTGCCGCTGCTGGAAGAGGCGCGGCTGATCAGCCGCCTCGGCAGCTGGATTTATCATCGCGGAGCCGGTCAGCGTAAAGCCTGGGAAACCCTGTTTGCCGAGGATCTGGTGCTCGGCGTGAGTTTGAGCAACACCCAGTTCAGTCTGCCGAATCTGGTCACCGAGTTGCGTCAGGTGATGGAGCGACACGCCTTGCAGCCTCGGCAACTGGAGGTCGAAGTCACCGAAGAAGCGCTGATGCAAAACCCCGACGAAACCCGCAAACAGCTGCGTTTGCTGCGCAATCTCGGGGTGCGGGTGGCGCTGGATGACTTCGGTTCCGGGCCGTGTTCGCTGGCGCATCTGCGCGATCTGGAACTCGATACGCTGAAAATTGATCGCCATCTCATCGCGCGATTGCCGGACTCCAAACGCGACGCCTCGCTGGTCAGCACGGTCATCAGTCTGTGCAAGCAATACGGTTTGCTGGTGATCGCCGAGGGCGTTGAAACCATCGAGCAATACCAATGGCTGCAAGCCCACGGCTGCGAGTATGTGCAGGGCTTCCTCGTGGCCCGGCCATTGATCGCCGAGGACGCGGTCAGCTTCGCCGAGCCGTTTGACTGGAGCGCGCTGCCCGTTTGAATTCGCTACACTGGCGGACCTTTTTCGAACCGTGTCGCTTGTCCATGACTGTGTTGAAGTACCTCCAGGCCTATCCCGCGCAATTACAGGATCAGGTGCGCCAACTGATCGCCGAAGGGCGTCTGGGTGATTACCTGAATCAACGCTATCCGGGACGGCACGACGTGCAGAGCGACAAGGCTTTGTACAGCTATGCGCTGGACTTGAAGCAGGAATACCTGCGCAACGCGCCGGCCATCGACAAGGTGCTGTTCGACAATCGCCTCGACCTGACGCACCGCGCCCTCGGTCTGCACACCACGGTGTCGCGGGTGCAGGGCGGCAAGCTCAAGGCCAAGAAAGAGATTCGTATCGCCTCGTTGTTCAAGGACGCCGCGCCGGACTTTCTGAAAATGATCGTGGTGCATGAACTGGCGCACTTCAAAGAGTCGGATCACAACAAAGCTTTTTATAAATTGTGCGAGCACATGCTGCCGGGGTATCACCAGATCGAGTTCGATCTGCGCGTGTACCTGACGTGGCGGGATATGCAGGCTTAACCGTACGCAACCAGGAAGGTGGGGATGGACGTCAGCAAGACCAAAAGCAGTTTCTATCGCCGTTTGTACGTGGCTTATCTGATCGACAGCGGTCTGGCGCCGAGTGTGCCGACGCTGACCGAAGTGACCGGCATGCCCAGGCGTACGGCGCAGGACACGATTGCGGCGTTGGCGGATCTGGATATCGTTTGTGAATTTGAGCAGGAAGAGGGCGCGCGTAATCATGCCGGGCGCTATCGGATTCGCGAGTGGGGGGCGATTGATCGGGGGTGGATCGAGAGGAATTTGCGGCAGATCAAGGCTGTTCTGGAGTATCCCTGAAGAGCCCCTCATCGGAACGCCGCCCGCCCAGCCCTCTCCCGGAGGGAGAGGGAGCCGATTGGGGGATATTTGAGAGTTACGCCGACGTGAGCGAGCGCCGTTGAATCCATAATCGACTCGGTTTTTCAGGTCGGCGGATAGCGCAGCACAACTCGGTCAGTCCCCTCTCCCTCCGGGAGAGGGCTAGGGTGAGGGGCTGTTCAGGCACGACGCATCCCGATGTGTGGAATGTCATCCTCCAGATACTCTTCACCCGCCACAACAAACCCGTACTTGCCGTAATACCCCTGCAAATGCGCCTGTGCCGACAGATAGATCGGCACCTGCGGCCAATGCTTTTCAGCCTGTTTCAGCGCCTGCTCCATCATTTCGTGCCCGAGCCCTCTGCCGCGCCCCTGCGGTGCAGTAATCACCCGGCCGATCACCACGTCGCCGCCCTGGGATTCCGGATCCAGCAGGCGCAGGTAGGCCATCAACTGATCATCTTCCCAACCCATCAGGTGATAGGTATCGCCTTCCAGATCCTGACCGTCGAGGTCCGGATAAGCGCATTTCTGTTCAACCACGAACACGTCCGAGCGCAGCTTCAACAGCGCGTACAGCTGTTCCTTGCCCAGATCACTGTGATGTTTGCAGACCCATTCGATTGTCATTTGCCGATTCCTTGAACGTGTCGCCCGATACTAAGCGCCTGCGGCAAAGATGTCTTTATGGCGTAAGAGTCTGTGACAAAGGTCAAAATGCCATCATTCCTTTCTCGCAGTCTCGGCGACTTTGTGTAATCTGCTGAAGAGCCCTGTGCACTGGCTGCAATGAGCTAATGTTAGGGCCTGGGTTTTGCCGGTAAGGGGCCTTGGGGTTTTGGCTGAAAACATGCTGGGCAACCTGCCCGCTAAGGATTTTCAAGCATGCCGCGTTTGCATCGAGCCTTTGCTTTGGTCGGATTGCTCTTGCTGGCTCAGACTGCTGCAGCGGAGAAGCTGCGGCTGGTGTTTGATATCTGGCCACCCTTTACCGACGACACGCTGGTCAACGGCGGACTGGCCACCGACATCGTCACGACTGCCCTGGCCCGGGCCGGTTATGCCAGCGGCTACGAACAGGTGCCTTGGGCGCGGGCGCTGCTCGGTGTCGGCGAAGGCCGCTACGACGTGTTGGTCAACGCCTGGTACAACGATGAGCGGACCAAGCTGGGCGAGTTTTCCGGGGAATATCTGCTCAACCGCATCCGCTTTCTCAAGCGCAAAGACACGCCACTCGATTATTCCAATCTGCAGCAATTGCACACGTACCCGATTGCGGTGGTGCGCGGCTATGCCTATTCGGCGCCGTTCGATGCCGACACGGCGTTGCAGAAAGTCCCTGTGCATAACTTCGCCATGGCCGTGCGCATGCTCGCGGCGGATCGGGTCAAGTTGACGCTGGAGGATGAGTATGTGGCGAAGTATTACCTGGCGCGCGAATCAGCCAAGGTGCGCAATTCAGTGGAATTTTTGCCCAAGCCGTTGAGTGAGAACAGCCTGCACATTCTGGTGAGCCTGAAGAATCCGCAGCATGAGCAGATTGTCGCGGGATTTGATAAGGCGATTGCGGCGATGAAGGCGGATGGCAGTTATGACAAGTTGTTGAGGCAGCATGGGATGTGAGGGTCGATCCAGAATCCTCTGTGTGGCAGATGTCGCTATCGCGAGCAGGCTCACTCCTACAATTTGGAATGCGTTCCCCTGTAGGAGTGAGCCTGCTCGCGATGACGCCCTGTCAACCGCCGCTGATTTCTGAGGTGTCCTTGATCAGATGCGCCGCCAACGTCCGCAACGGCCCCAACTGCCGGCAGATCAACGCCAACTGCGTCTGCACCAGCCGCTGCCCCTCATCGATCTCATCAGCCATCTGCTCCAGCTCATTGGCCAGCGCTTCTTCCTCGTCACTCTGAATCGCCACCGGCTGCTTGTTCGCCAGCCCTTGGGCGATTTCATCAATGCTCGTCGCCAGTTTCACCCCGGCGCCATCAATCAACTGCTCACGCACATCTGCCGGCAACTGCGTCTCGCGATGCGCGCCCAACCCTGACAGATAACTCAACAACGTGTGCGACAGCACCAGAAAGCGGAAGCCGACATCCGCTTCCTTACGGAAATGCCCCGGCTCCATGAGCATGTTTGCCAGTGTCGTCGACAGCGCCGCATCAGCGTTGTGCGCATTGCGCCGGGCCAGCCGATACGCGAGATCGTCGCTCTTGCCCGCGGCGTATTGCTGCATGATCTGGCGCAGGTAGATGCTGTTGCAGGTCAGGGTGTTGGCCAGCACTTTATTCAGGCGTCGACCCTGCCAGTCCGGCAGGAACAGGAATACCGTCAGGCCGGCAATCAGGCTGCCCAGCAGCGTATCGAACAGCCGTGGCAGGAACAGTCCGTAACCGTCACCGACCTGGTTGAAGCAGAACAGCACCATGATGGTGATCGCCGCCGTCGCGAGGGTGTAGCGGGTGGTGCGGTTGGTAAAGAACACCACGCCGGCGGCGATGGCAAAGCACGACTGCACCAACGGACTCGGGAACAGATCGAACAGCGCCCATGCCACGGTCAGGCCGATGGCGGTGCCAAGGATCCGCTGACCGAGTTTGCGCCGCGTCGCGCCATAGTTCGGCTGGCAGACGAACAGCGTGGTGAGGATGATCCAGTAGCCTTGCGACGGGTGAATCAGATGCACCATGCCGTAGCCGATACTCAGGGCCAAGGGCAGGCGCAGGGCATGACGGAACAACAGAGAAGTCGGCGTCAGTTGCGTGCGCAGGCGCACCCAGACGTCCTTGAGGTTGCGCGGCGAACGGTCGAGCAGGCTGCTGTCGGTCGCATCGGCCAAGGCATCCGGGTTGCTCGCGTCGCTGAGCAAACGATCGAGGGTGCCGAGGTTGGCCGCCAGTGCGCGCAGCGAACGCAGCAATCCGCGCCAGGCCGGATTGCTCTGGATGCGCAGGTGTTCGAGGGAGGCGTCGAGGTCGCTGAGGGCTTCGGCGAAACTCGCGTCATAAATAAATGGCTGGCGCATCTGGATCGATTCGGCCAGAGCGCGGCAGGCCTTGCCTTGCTGGCGCAACAGGCGTTGGCAGCGGAACAGCACGTCGCTGTGGAAAAACGCTTCGGCCAGCGCGTTGTACGGGTAGTGCGAGGAGCTGGCGCGTTCGTGGATGTCTTGCGCGAGGAAATACAGCTTCAGGTAGCGGCTGACTTTCGAGCCGGGGCGGCCGTTGCCGACGCGGTGCAGGATGATTTCCTTGGCACTGTTCAGCGCCGCCACCACGCGACCGTTCTGCTGGGCCAGTTCCAGACGCCGCGCTTCCACATCCATTTGCCGGATCGGCTCGAACAGCGAGGATTTCAGCTTCAGGTAAAAGCCCAGCTCACGGAATAATCGCGCCAGACTTTGTTGCACCGGCTGGTTGGAAAACAGCGCCTGCCACAGCACCGAGAGCAAGCCGTACCACGCCGCCCCGGCCACCAGCAGCATCGGCTCGTGCCAAAAATCGGTGACCGCGCCACCGCGCTGATCAACGCCGATCATTGTGTATACGGACAGAATCAACGTCGCCGAAGCAATCGCGCCATAACGCTCGCCGAGTGCCCCGAGCATGGTCAGGCCGAAACTGGCCAGCGCCAATGCAATGGCAAACACGATGGGGTAGGGGAAGAGCAATTCCACCGACAGTGCGGCGATGCTGAAGCACACCAGTGTCACGGCGAGGGCGTTGAGGCGGCCCTGCCAACTGTCGTCGGTCTCGGCCAGGGCGCTGGCGATAATCCCCAGGAACAACGGGATCAGCAGGCCCATTTCATCCTGATACCAACACAGCGCCATGCTGCCGGTCAGGGCGATGAACACCCGCACGCTATAGCTGAATTTATCCAGCGCCCACAGGCGCCGCAAAGACTGACGAAACGAGGTCGAGGACATGAAGTGCGAAGGCCTTCCGAGGCGATGCCGCTAAATTGAGCCAGTAATGACGCCGACGCAATGGCGCCGATCACATCTGACAGCAAAAAGTGTTCCTTTGAGATCTTGTGTAGAACTAAATCTTGAATTGGGCACGGAACCCTGTGGGAGCTGGCTTGCCAGCGATGGCTGCATGACAGTCAACAATGATGTTGGATCTGCCGGCCTCATCGCTGGCAAGCCAGCTCCCACAGGTTTTTGTATTTAGCTTTGAATTAAGCGTACTGCGCGGCGGCGTAGCCCGAGGCCCAGGCCCACTGGAAGTTGAAGCCGCCCAGATGCCCGGTGACGTCGAGGACTTCGCCGATGAAGTACAGGCCGGGGCTTTTCAGCGATTCCATGGTTTTCGACGACACTTCGCGGGTATCGACGCCACCGAGTGTTACCTCGGCGGTGCGATAACCCTCAGTCCCCGCCGGCACGACTTTCCAGCTGCCGAGCTTCTCGGCGATCTCCGCCAGTTCCGCGTGGGTGTACTGCTTCATCGGCTTGGACACGAACCAGTTGTCCGCCAGCAGGTTGGCCATCTTCTTGGTGAAGATTTCACCCAGCAAAGTTTTCAACTCACTGTTCGGGCGCTCGGCCACTTGCTGTTGCAGCCAACTCGCCGCGTCGTGATCCGGTAGCAGGTTGATCTCTACCGTGTCGCCAGATTCCCAGAACGAGGAGATCTGCAAAATCGCCGGACCGCTGAGGCCGCGGTGAGTGAACAGGATGTTCTCGCGAAAGCTCTGATCGTTGCAGCTGACCAGACAATCCACCGAAGTCCCGGACAACTCGGTGCACAGTTCTTTGAGCTGGTCGGTGATGGTGAACGGCACCAGGCCGGCGCGAGTCGGCAGCAATTCATGGCCGAACTGCTTGGCGACTTGATAACCAAAACCGGTAGCGCCCAGCGTCGGGATCGACAGACCGCCGGTAGCGATCACCAGCGACTCGCACTGGATCTGACCGAGGGTGGTGTCGAGCAGGTAACCGCTTTCGACCTTTTCGATGGTCTGGATCGAGGTATCCAGGTGCAACTCGACGCCGGCCTGATCGCACTCCGTCAGGAGCATTTCGAGGATGTCGCTGGATTTGTTATCGCAGAACAACTGGCCGAGTTTTTTCTCGTGGTACGGCACGGCGTGCTTGCCGACCATGCCGATGAAATCCCACTGGGTGTAGCGCGCCAGTGCGGATTTGCAGAAATGCGGGTTCTGCGAGAGGAAATTGCTCGGCTCGGTGTACATGTTGGTGAAATTGCAGCGGCCACCGCCCGACATCAGGATTTTCTTGCCGGCCTTGTTCGCATGGTCGAGCAGCAACACCTGACGCCCACGCCCGGCGGCGGTCAGTGCACACATCAACCCAGCGGCGCCAGCGCCAATGATCACGACTTCGGTAGAGCGCAAAACGGTGTCCTCACACAATGATCGTTCCCACGCTCTGCGTGGGAATGCCGCCATGGACGCTCTGCGTCCGTTGTTATGTGACGCGGAGCGTCACGGGATGCATTCCCACGCAGAGCGTGGGAACGATCAGGTCAGAGGATGCGGACGCGCAGCGAGCGGCCCTTGATCTTGCCGTCGTTCAGACGCTGCAAGGCCTGCATGGCCACGGTGCGGTCCACGGCTACATAAGCCTGGAAGTCGAAGATCGCGATCTTGCCAACCTGCGCACCCGGAATACCGGCATCACCCGTCAGAGCACCCAGAATGTCGCCCGGGCGAACCTTGTCTTTACGGCCCGCGCCGATGCACAGCGTGGTCATCGGCGGTTGCAGCGGGGCAAGGCCTTGGGACTTGAGGTTATCGACCTGATCCCAGTTCAGCGGCGACTTCTGCAGCTGCTCAATGGCTTGCGCGCGGTGCGCTTCGCCCGGTGCAACCAGACTGATCGCGATGCCTTTCTCGCCAGCGCGACCGGTGCGGCCAACGCGGTGAATGTGGATTTCCGAATCGCGGGCCAGTTCGACGTTGATCACCATGTCCAGCGCATCGATGTCCAGACCACGGGCGGCGACGTCGGTGGCGACCAGTACCGAGGTACTGCGGTTGGCGAACATCGCCAGCACCTGATCGCGATCACGCTGTTCCAGATCGCCGTGCAGGCCGACGGCGGAAATGCCTTTGGCGGTCAGGTGATCAACGGTTTCCTGAACTTGCTGCTTGGTGAAGCAGAACGCCACGCAGGACGCCGGACGGAAGTGGTGCAGGACTTTGGTCACTGCGCTCATGCGATCTTCCGGGGAAATCTCGTAGAAACGCTGCTCGATCTGCGTGTCATCGTGGAACGCTTCGGCTTTCACCGTTTGCGGATCACGCATGAACTTCGACGCCAGTTGCTTGATGCCCACCGGGTAAGTCGCGGAGAACAGCAGGGTCTGACGACGCTCCGGGGTCTTGACGATGATGTCTTCGATGGCATCGTAGAAACCCATGTCGAGCATGCGGTCGGCTTCGTCGAGAATCAGCGTGTTCAGGCCGTCGAGGACCAGCGAACCCTTGCGCAGGTGCTGCTGGATGCGCCCCGGGGTGCCGACGATGATGTGCGCCCCGTGCTCCAGCGAAGCAATCTGCGGGCCGAACGACACGCCGCCGCACAGGGTCAGGACCTTGATGTTGTCTTCGGCACGGGCCAGACGACGGATTTCCTTGGCGACCTGGTCGGCCAGCTCACGCGTCGGGCAGATCACCAGTGCCTGGCAACCGAAGTAGCGCGGGTTGATCGGGTTGAGCAGGCCGATGCCGAACGCTGCGGTCTTGCCACTGCCGGTCTTGGCCTGGGCGATCAGGTCCATCCCCTTGAGGATCACCGGCAAGCTCTGCGCCTGGATCGGCGTCATCTGGGCATAACCGAGGGATTCGAGGTTAGCCAGCATGGCGGCGGACAGCGGCAGAGTATTAAAAGCGGTGGCGATGGTGGTCACGGGACTGGCCTGCAAAACAAAATGTCGCGCAGTGTAGCAGCCCCGTGCCACTTTCTTCGAAAGTTCTGGACGAACAGTGGTTAATGTTCGATGTGTTCTTCCGGGCGTTTGGCGCGGCGGCCGTCTTCCTTCGACAGTTGCGAGAAGATCGTCGCGGCAAGCATTGCCATGATCCCGACCGTGACGAAGGTCAGTTGGAAGGCACCGAGCACGGTTTCCACGCCATCGTTACCGATCTCTGCGGTAAACCCACCGAGCAACGCACCCGCGCACGCCACCCCCAGACTCAGCGACAACTGCGCGACCACCGAGAGCAAGCTGTTGCCACTGCTGGCGCTGGCATCGTCGAGATCAATCAGCGTCACGGTGTTCATCGCCGTAAATTGCAGCGAGTTGATCGCGCCGAGAATCGCCAGCAGGCACAGCAGCAGCCAGTACGGCGTCTGCTCGCTGACCAGGCCCATGCTCGCCAGCATGATCCCCAGTGCCAAGGTGTTGCCGGTGAGGACGATGCGATAGCCGAGCCGTTCGATCAGCGGTCGCGCCACCCACTTGGCGATCATCGCCGCCGCCGCCAGCGGCAGCATGCTCATCCCCGCTTGCGACGGCGAATAGCCCAGCGCCACTTGCAACAGCAACGGCACAAGAAACGGTAGAGCACCGCTGCCCAAACGGGCGAACAGGTTGCCGAGAATGCCGACGGCAAAGGTGCGGGTCTTGAACAGCGACGGTGCGAACAGCGGGTTTTCGATGTGCCCGGCGCGCAACCAGTACGCCGCCAGACAGGCCATGCCACCGAACAACAGCAACATCACCCGCAGGTGCGGCAAGTGCAGCTCGCCAAGGCCTTCCATGGCGATGGTGATCAGGATCATCGCCGCGCCGAACAACAGAAAACCCAGACTATCGAAGCGCGTACGCTCAGTGCCGCGCAGGTCGGGAATGAACTTCCACACCGCGTAGCAGCCGATCACGCCGACCGGCAGGTTGATCAGGAAGATCCAGTGCCACGTCAGGTATTCGACCATCCAGCCGCCCATGGTCGGGCCGATCAACGGGCCGAGCAGGCCGGGGATGGTGATGAAACCCATGATCCGCACCAGCTCGGATCGTGGATAAGCGCGCAGCACGACCAGTCGGCCGACCGGCAGCATCAGCGCACCGCCCAAGCCCTGAATCACCCGGGCGCCAATCAGCATGCTCAGGCTGCTCGACAGCGCGCAGAGCAGTGAGCCGAAGCTGAACAGCAGGATCGCGCCGAAGAAGATTTTCTTGGTGCCGAAGCGGTCGGCGATCCAGCCCGAGGCCGGGATCAGCAAGGCCACGGTGAGCATGTAGGCGATGATCACGCCCTGCATGCGCAAGGGGTCTTCGGCCAGATCGCGAGCCATGGCGGGCAGGGCGGTGTTGAGGATGGTCCCGTCGAGGGACTGCATGAAGAAAGCGATGGCGACGACCCACGGCAACCAGCGGGCGGTGATGGCGTCGAGAGGCGGGCGGTTGGGCATGGAACCTCTTGTCGTTGGGGTTAATGATCGTTCCCACGCTCCGCGTGGGAATGCCTCAACGGACGCTCCGCGTCCGCTTTTGGCTGGGACGCAGAGCGTCCCCGGCTGCATTCCCACGCAGAGCGTGGGAACGATCACCGTCAGAGGGTCAGGGTTAAACGGCTGACCAGCGCCCCCGGCAGTAACGCCGACGAGGTATTGCGCTGGCTGTACGTACTCGCCGACAGCAGCAACTCGCGCTCGGCGGTCAACGCTTCCAGCTGCGAACCGAGCAGGCTGTAGGCGCTATCGTCAAAGCGCATGGTGCTCACCGGCGCCTGAATCTCGCCGTTCTCGACCCAGAAGGTCGCGAAACGGGTCATGCCAGTCATGCGCGCGGCCGGTTGATCCGAGTAGTTCAGGTACCACAGGTTGCTGATGTACAACCCGGTGCCCAACTGCTTGAGGATCTCTGCTTGCGCCAGATCACCCGCCGCCATGTTCAACGCACTTGGCATTTCACCGCCGCCGGCGCCGTTGGCGGCCAGGCCATATTCGGCGGCGCTGCGCGAACCGACCAGTTGATCGCCGGCCTTGCCTTCGACGATCAGCCGCAGATCGCTGCGCGGATAACCTTCGCCGGAAAACGCCGGGCTCAGCGATTCACTGACTTTTTCATCCAGCGACAGCAGCGGACTGAAGGCCTGATCGCCGACATACAACTTCTGCAACGGGCTGCTCTTGCTCGCGATTGACTGCGCCGAGAAACCGCCCCAGCTCAGCATGCCCATGATTTCTTCCAGCGCCGCCGGTGCCAGATACGCACGGTACTGCCCCGGCGCCAAGGTGCGCAGCGGGCGGCCGAGAAACTCCAGTTGCTCACGTGCCTGCTGGAAACGCTTGGCGAAACCTTCGCTACTCCAGTCATGCCCGGCGTAGCTGGCTTTCACCGCTTCACCGTTCTCGTGGAACAGGCTGAAATCGAAGTTGAAGCTGTTGGCCTGATGCCAGCCAAACGCTCCCGAAGAACTGGCGAAGCCACGGCTGATCGGGCCGGCCGCATAGAAGCCAACCAAGTCCAGACCCTCAGCGGCAGCACAGATTTCATCGACCACCTGTTCATTGTCCGGCAGCGGATGTTCCTGCACGTTCTGGCTCTGCCAGCCGTGGTGGTTGAGCAACAGATACGGATCCTGCGGCAGCAACGGCAGGGTTTCGCGCAGTTGTTGCAGACCTTCGGCAAGCCGTTGCAGATCGCCTTCCTGATCACCGGACAGGGTGACCTGAAGGTCGGCGTGGCGACCATCGTTGATCAGTTTCAGGACGATATTGGCCTGCTGCACTTGTCCGGCCTGACGTACCTTGGCGTGATTGAAACGCACGAACGCCGAGGATTCGGCGGCAAAGCTGAGGGTGAATTGTTCCGGCTCGCGCACGCTGTCGCGCAGCCACTCGACCATGACCTTGAAGGCGTCGGACTGACTCTTCGAAATGCTCATCAGGCGTCTCCCCCAAACACATCAACGTTGCTGAATACGCAGGCCGGCGAAGCGTGGCCGATGCGGATCACCTGGTTCGGTTCGCCCTTGCCGCAGTTCGGCGTGCCCAGCACCTTGACGGTGTTGGCGTCGCCGACGGCGCGCAGGCTTTTCCAGAAGTGCGCGGAAATCGCCCGGTAGTTCGGGTTTTTTACTACGCCTTTGAGTTCGCCGTTTTCGATCAACTGGCCCCATTCACAGCCGAACTGGAATTTGTTGCGCGCATCGTCGATCGACCAAGAACGGTTGGTGCTCATCAGAATGCCGTTCTCGATGCCTTCGATCAGTTTGTTCAGTGGCTGATCGCCCGGTTCGATATTAAGGTTGGCCATGCGATCGATCGGCGCACGGTTCCAGCCGCAGGCGCGGCTGTTGGCAACGCCATCGAGACCGGCGCGGAACTGCGACAGCGCCCCGCCCAGCGGACGCAGCAACAGGCCATCGCGGATCAGGAATTGTTTGCTGGCCTTGCTGCCGTCGTCATCGTGGCCATAGCTGGCCAGTTCTTCGGGAATGCCTGGATCGAAGGTCACGTTGAGCAGTTTCGAACCATATTGCAGGCTGCCGAAGTCGCTGGCTTTGACGAAACTGGTGCCGGCGTAATTGCGTTCGTCGCCGAGGATGCGGTCGAGTTCCAGCGGGTGGCCGATGGATTCGTGGATCTGCAGCATCATCTGGTCCGGCATCAACAGCAGGTCGCGCGGGCCTTGCGGGGTGTTCGGCGCAAGCAGCAATTGCAGGGCCTGATCGGCAACTTGCGGACCGGCGCCGATCAAACCGCAACGGCTGATCACGTCAGCGCCGCCCTGTTGGCCGAAGTTCTCGCGGCCGAGGCTGCGGGTCTGGCTGTCGTTGCCGTCGTAAGCGGTGACGTCGAGGCCTGGATAAACGAAGCGCTGGGCCTGGCGCAATTCAGCCCCGGCGCTGCTCAGGTAGATCTGTTCGACGTGGGTGATGCCAATGCTCACCTGCCAATTCACCAGGCGCTCATCCTTTGGCACCGAGGCGGATTCCGCACCGAGCAGCTCGAAGCATTCGCTCAGGGACGGGAAGGGTTGTTCGAGATTGGGCGAAAAGTAATCAGCGCGATCGCTGGACACTGGCTGATCGCGCAGGTCGAGCAAGGCGTGCGGCTTGAGCCGACGGGCTTGCAGCTCGGCGCGTTCGAGGGCGGCTTGCAGACCTTGTTGCGACAGATCGTTGGTCGCCGCGTAGGCCTCAACACCATTGACCCGAACGGTGAGCATCGCGCCTTCGTCGCGGCTCAGGCTCGGCGGTTCGGCGACGTTTTTACGTACCGACAGGTACTGCCCGGACTCGCGTACGTATCGCAGGGAAAAGAACTCAGCGCCCGTGCGCAAGGCAGCGAAGCGCTGCTTGAGCTGGGGGTGGAAATCGAACATTCGGGAACCTCCTTGTCAGGGGGAAGCGGGGTGAGGCTACTCGGCGGGGAGGGGTGAAACGGTTGCGCGAGGTCTAGAGTAGGCCTGCGTGGGGGTAGGATCAAGTGAAGAGGGGGTGTAGGGGGATTTACTGTGCAGCGAGGGAATTTGTGCTGAATCTGAGGGCCCCATCGCTGGCAAGCCAGGCTCCCACAGGTTTTTTGGTGAACACAATATGTGTGAACGACGCAAAACCCTGTGGGAGCTGGCTTGCCAGCGATTAGCCGTGACGCGGTATTACGTCTTACTGAGCAGCCGGGGTGATATCACGCATCGGCTTGCCCTTCACCGGCGCATCGCCCGCCACGTAGTAAGCAGCATTGCTGCGCGGCAGTGGTTTGCGACCACGGATCTTGTCGGCGATTTTCTCGGCGATCATGATCGTCGGCGCGTTGAGGTTGCCGGTGGTGATGATCGGCATGATCGAGGCATCGACCACACGCAGGCTCTGCATGCCGTGCACGCGACCTTCGCCATCAACCACAGCCATCTCGTCGGTGCCCATCTTGCACGAGCAGGACGGGTGGAACGCGGTTTCGGCGTGCTCGCGGATGAACTTGTCCAACTGCTCATCGGTTTGCACTTCGATACCCGGGCTGATTTCGCGGCCACGGAAAGCGTCGAGTGCCGGCTGCTGCATGATTTCACGGGTCAGGCGGATGCCGTCGCGGAATTCCTGCCAGTCCTGCTCGGTAGCCATGTAGTTGAACAGGATGCTCGGGTGCTGGCGCGGGTCTTTCGACTTGGCCTGGATGCGACCACGGCTTGGCGAACGCATGGAACCCATGTGCGCCTGGAAACCGTGCTCTTTCACACCGTTGCTGCCGTTGTAGTTAATCGCCACCGGCAGGAAGTGGTACTGGATGTTCGGCCATTCGAATTCCGGACGCGAACGGATGAAACCGCCGGCTTCGAACTGGTTGCTGGCGCCGATGCCGGTGCCGTTGAACAGCCACTCGGCACCGATCGCCGGCTGGTTGTACCAGAGCAGCGACGGGTACAGCGAAACGGGCTGGGTGCACGCGTATTGCAGGTACAGCTCAAGGTGATCCTGCAGGTTTTCACCGACGCCCGGCAGGTCGTGAACGACCGGAATGTCGAGCGACTTCAGCAGTTCGGCAGGACCGACACCGGAGCGCTGCAGAATCTGCGGCGAAGCGATGGCGCCGGAGCACAGCAGCACTTCTTTGCGCGCTTTGACTTCGACACGCTCTTCGGCGTCGCCAACCAGGTAACGCACGCCAACGGCACGCTTGCCTTCGAACAGAATCTTGTCGGTCAGGGCGTGAGTGACGATGGTCAGGGTCGAACGCTTCTTGGCGACGTCGAGGTAGCCACGCGCGGTGGATGCACGACGGCCGTTCGGCGTGACGGTGCGGTCCATCGGGCCGAAGCCTTCCTGCTGGTAACCGTTCAAGTCTTCGGTGCGCGGGTAACCGGCTTGTACGCCAGCTTCAACCATGGCGTGGAACAGCGGGTTGTTGCCCGCCTTCGGCGTGGTCACGCTGACCGGGCCTTCGCCACCGTGGTAGTCGTTCGGGCCGATGTCGCGGGTTTCGGCTTTGCGGAAGTACGGCAGGCAGTCGAGGTACGACCAGTCTTCCAGACCTGGCAGTTTTGCCCAGCCGTCGTAGTCCATGGCGTTACCACGGATGTAGCACATGCCGTTGATCAACGAGGAACCGCCGAGGCCTTTGCCGCGACCGCATTCCATCCGGCGACCGTCCATGTGTGGCTCTGGATCGGTTTCGTACGCCCAGTTGTAACGACGACCTTGCAGCGGGAACGCCAGGGCAGCCGGCATTTGCGTGCGGAAGTCGAAACGGTAGTCCGGGCCGCCTGCTTCGAGCAGCAGAACGGTGACGCCGGCGTCTTCAGTCAGACGGGTCGCCAGGGTGTTACCGGCCGAGCCGGCACCGATGATGATGTAATCGAATTCTTGGGACATTGAATGCACCCTCTTTGATAGTGGTCAGGTCGGACCTTGGCGAGTGCTGTGCACTCGAATCGCTGGCAAGCCAGCTCCCACAGGGATTGGGGGCTGCCACAAATTGGATGGACGACTCCAAGCCTGTGGGAGCGGGCTTGCCCGCGAAGAGGCCTTCGCGGGCAATGCAAATCTCGGGTCTTAGAACACCGAAACGTAATCGCCCAGCTCGACCTGTACCGATTTGATGCGGGTGAAGTTGTTCAGCGAGCTGATGCCGTTCTCACGGCCGACACCCGACTGCTTGTAACCGCCAACCGGCATTTTTGCGTCGGACTCGCCCCAGGCGTTGATCCAGCAGATACCGGCTTCCAGTTGATGAATCACGCGGTGCGCGCGGTTCAGGTCTTTGGTGACGATACCAGCGGCCAGGCCGAAGTCGGTGTCGTTGGCGCGGCGGATCACTTCTTCTTCGGTTTCGTAGGAGAGGATCGCCATCACCGGGCCAAAGATTTCTTCACGGACGATGGTCATGTCGTCGGTGCAATCGGTGAACACGGTTGGAGCAACGAATGCGCCTTTGGCGAATTCGCCGTCGGTCAGACGATCGCCGCCGCACAGTACGCGTGCGCCTTGTTCTTTACCTTTGGCGATGTAACCCAGCACGCTTTCCATGTGCGCGAAGCTGACCAGCGGGCCGAAGTTGGTGTTTTCGTCTTCCGGGTTGCCAACGCGGATGCGTGCAACGCGTTCAACGATCTTGGCTTCGAACGCGGCTTTCAGGTGCGCCGGAACGAACACGCGAGTGCCGTTGGTGCAGACCTGACCGGAGCTGTAGAAGTTGGCCATCATCGCGGTGTCGGCAGCGCGATCGAGGTCGGCGTCGTCGCAGATGATCAGCGGGGACTTGCCGCCCAGTTCCATGGTCACGTCTTTCAGCGACGAAGCCGAAGCGCTGGCCATAACCTTCTTGCCAGTGTCGGTGCCGCCGGTGAAGGAGATTTTTTCGATGCGCGGGTGCTCGGTCAGCCAGGTGCCGACTTCACGGCCGCTGCCGGTCAGTACGTTGAACACACCATTCGGTACGCCGGCTTCGGTGTAGATCTCGGCCAGTTTCAGGGTGGTCAGCGAGGTGACTTCGCTTGGCTTGAAGATCATCGCGTTACCAGCGGCCAGGGCTGGAGCGGATTTCCACAGCGCGATCTGGATCGGGTAGTTCCACGCGCCGATACCGGCCACGACGCCCAGCGGCTCGCGACGGGTGTAGACGAACGAAGTGTCGCGCAGTGGAATCTGCTCGCCTTCGATGGCGGGCACCAGGCCTGCGTAGTATTCCAGCACGTCGGCGCCGGTGACGATGTCGACGTACTTGGTTTCGGAGAAGGCTTTACCGGTGTCCAGGGTTTCCAGAGCAGCCAGTTCATCGTTGCGCTCGCGCAGGATGTCGACGGCGCGGCGCAGGATGCGCGAACGCTCCATGGCGGTCATCGCGGCCCAGATTTTCTGGCCCTTTTCAGCGCTGACTACGGCGCGCTCGACGTCTTCCTTGGTCGCACGTTGCACCAGTGCGAGGACTTCACCGTTAGCCGGGTTGATGGCTTCGAAGGTGGCATCGCTGCCGGCGTCGGAGTACGCGCCATCGATGTAAAGTTTTTGCAGTTCGAAACGGGCCATAGTGTCCTCGCAAGTGCATTGGTGGTTGGCGTTGACCACCGCGGTGAGGCTGCGGTGGCGTTCAGGGGCCGAGCGTTTTCTGTGTGCTCTAGCTCACCTTCTTGGCCAATTGGAAATCCATGTATTCGTAAGCGATCTGTTGCGCCTGCGCCGTGTCGAAAGCGTCTCCCGACAAAGCGCCGCGCAACCACAAGCCGTCAATCAACGCTGCCAGTCCTCGTGCTGCGCTGCGCGCATCTTCGAGCGACAGCACACGGCGGAACTGGCAGCACAGGTTGGAATACAGACGGTGATCGTTGATCCGCTGCAACCTGTGCAAAGACGGCTGGTGCATGCTGGTGGCCCAGAAGGCCAGCCAGGTTTTCATTGCCGGGCCATTGACCTGGCTGGCGTCAAAGTTGCCTTCGATGATCACCTGCAGATGCGCCCGTGGGCTGTCATCTGCCAGCGCCTGACGGCGCGCGGTGACGCTCTCGCTGAGGGCGGTCATCAGATACCGCATCGTGGCGGCAATCAGGCCGTTCTTGTCCTGAAAGTAATGACTGATGATGCCATTCGAGACACCGGCCAAACGGGCGATCAGCGCAATGCTGGCGTCCCCCATTCCGACCTGATCGACCGCCTGCAAAGTGGCTTCGATCAGTTGTTGGCGGCGGATGGGTTGCATACCGACCTTGGGCATCTTGCACATCTCCTTAGGCCTTCCGAGCGGCGAATGACGCCTATCGGATTGACGGCCAGTCTATTTTGTTTTGATTGAACGTTCAATCAACAAAGAATAAGATCTGCGACAAATCGTCGCTGCCTACAGATTTTTCCTACGTGTAAGTGGCGATAAAACCGACATCTGAAACAGCTCGAAACCTGCGTGGGGCATGGCGCGGTTCGCGATTCGATGGACGTGTTGAAAGGGCAAGACGCTCACGGCCAGGTTTCGGATGAACGTCCGTCCACCTTCGGCCACGAAAGCGATTCGCAGCGCCATTTCGGCAGGTTCGGGCTTTTTTCGGGATGTCTTTATATCACCCGCCGGTCGGCTGCCAACTAACCGATTGGTCGGGTTCCGTGTTGCCTTGTGTTCTTCTCTCGCACTGCCTGGAGCATTTGTGCCATGAGTTCTGCCTCGCTTATAAAGACCCCGCCCGAGAAGGTGACGGTCAACGGTTGGGTGTTTTACACCTCTACCGCGCTGATTCTTTTGTTGACCGCCATTCTGATTATCGCCCCGCAAGAGGCCGGCAGACTGTTGGGTATCGCTCAGGCCTGGTTGTCGCGCAGCTTCGGCTGGTACTACATGGTGGTCATCGCCGCCTACCTGGTGTTTGTGGTGGGCCTGGCGTTTTCCTCGTACGGCAAACTCAAACTGGGCAGCAAGGACGACACCCCGGATTTCAGTTACGGCGCCTGGGCGGGGATGCTGTTCTCGTCGGGTATCGGTATTTCGCTGCTGTACTTCGGCGCGTCCGAGCCACTGGATCACTACTTCAATCCGCCGGAAGGCACATCGGCCAGCAACATGGCCGCGCGTCAGGCTGTACAGCTGACTTTCTTGCACTGGGGCCTGCACGGCTGGGCGATCTACGCACTGGTTGGTCTGGCCGTAGCGTACTTTGCTTACCGGCATAACCAGCCGCTGGCCCTGCGTTCGGCGCTGTATCCGCTGGTCGGCGAGCGTTGGGTCAAGGGTGCGGCCGGTCACGCGGTGGACGGCTTCGGCATGTTCGTGACCCTGCTGGGTCTGGTGACGAACCTGGGGATTGGTTCGCTGCAAGTGTCGTCGGGGCTGGAAAACCTGTTCGGCATGGAACACAGCAACACTAACCTTTTGATCGTGATCATCGTGATGAGCACCGTGGCGACCATCGCTGCCGTGTCCGGCGTGGAAAACGGCATCCGTCGTCTGTCCAACCTGAACATCGTGCTGTTCAGTGGTCTGCTGATTTTCGTATTGCTGTTCGGCCCGACCCTGCACCTGCTCAACGGCTTCGTGCAGAACATCGGTGACTACCTCAATGGCATCGTGCTGAAAACCTTCGACCTTTATGTGTACGAGGGCGATAACGCCAAGTCCGAGCGCTGGATGGGCCTGTGGACGCTGTTCTACTGGGCGTGGTGGATTTCCTGGGCGCCATTCGTTGGCATGTTCATCGCGCGTATTTCCCGTGGTCGTACCGTGCGTGAGCTGGTGGCTGGCGTGCTGTTGATTCCGCTGGGCTTTACCCTGGCCTGGCTGTCGATCTTCGGTAACTCGGCGCTGGACCTGGTGATGAACCATGGCGCGGTGGAGCTGGGCAAGACGGCGCTGGAACAGCCGTCGATGGCGATTTATCAATTGCTTGAGCACTACCCGGCGTCGAAAGTCGTCATCGGTGTGTCGATCTTTGTTGGTTTCGTACTGTTCCTGACCCCGGCCGACTCTGGCGCGGTGATGATGGCGAATCTGTCCTGCAAGGGCGGCAACGTCGATGAAGATGCGCCGCACTGGCTGCGGATCTTCTGGTCGGTGGTGATCACCCTGGTGACCATCGGTCTGCTGTTTGCCGGTAACTTCGAAGCCATGCAAACCATGGTCGTGTTGGCTGGCCTGCCGTTCTCGGTGGTGCTGGTGTTCTTCATGTTCGGCCTGCACAAGGCGATGCGTCAGGACGTGCAGATCGAACAGGAGCAAGCGCAACTGGCGGAGCGCGGTCGTCGTGGTTTCAGCGAGCGTCTGACGCAACTGGACCTGCAACCGAGCCAATCGGTGGTGCAGCGTTTCATGGACAAGCAGGTCAGCCCGGCGTTGGAAGATGCCACCGCGCAGATGCGTGCACAGGGGCTGGAAGTGCAGACGCTGTTGGGTAAATCCAAGCGTTGCATGGGCGTGCGCGTCGAGATGGAAGAGGGCAACCCTTTCGTTTACGAAGTGAGCCTGGACGGCTATCTGGCGACCCCGACTGAATCGGCGCAGTCCGATGAAGCGCGTCAGCGTTACTACCGCGCGGAGGTGTATCTGCACAACGGCAGCCAGGATTACGACCTGATGGGCTTCACGCAGGATCAGATCACGCGGGATGTGCTCGATCAGTTTGAAAGCCATCGGCAGCTCCTTGGCCGGGTGTACAGCTAAAGTCAAAAGCCCCCTCACCCCAGCCCTCTCCCTAAGGGAGAGGGGGAAAGGGAGCAGATCGGGGGCTTTTCAATACCTGAGTTCGACTC
>NZ_AKJR01000058.1:0-17596 GCF_000282235.1 Pseudomonas sp. GM24
CATTGAATCTCAAGGAGTTTTCCGTTTCGACTGCGCCGGAAGTGGGGCGAATTATAGACATCTGAAATCTGCCGTCAACCGTTAATTTCGCTTTTCTTTCAAACACTTGCAGATTGGTTAAAAAGCGACCAAAGACAGCCATATATAGGTAGAAAACACGATCCCTTCTATATAGAAGGGATCGTCAGAGCACCCCAGCCGACTTCAACTCCGCCACCGCACCTGCGCCCAAACCCAACACACCCTGCAAAACCTCCAGCGTATGCTCGCCTAACAAAGGAGGCGCACGGCGATACTCCACCGGCGTCTGCGACATGCGGATAGGGCTAGCCACCTGCGGCACCATTCCAGCCAACGCGTGCGGCAGCTCTATCGCCAGGCCACGCGCCTTAACCTGTGGATCTTCAAACACCTGCGACAGATCATTGATCGGCCCACACGGCACGCCCGCCTGCTCCAGTTGAGCCACCCATTCGGCGGTAGTCTTGAATACCGTCGCCTGGCGAATCAGCGGAATCAACACCGCCCGATTAGCCACACGCAGCTTATTAGTAGCAAAACGCGGATCGTCAGCCCACTGCGGTTGCCCTGCCACCTCAGCAAACTTGCGGAACTGCCCGTCATTGCCCACGGTAAGAATGAAATCACCGTCGGCCGTAGGAAAGTCCTGATAAGGCACAATGTTCGGATGCGCATTGCCCAGACGCTTGGGCGCATTACCCGTGGTCAAATAATTCATCGCCTGGTTGGCCAGACAAGCCACCTGAACATCCAGCAACGCCATATCAATGTGCTGACCACCACCGTCGTGATCGCGATGAGCCAACGCCGCCAGAATCGCGACCGTCGAATAAAGCCCCGTCAGGATATCCGTCAGCGCCACACCGACCTTCACCGGCCCGGCACCTTCATCACCCTCGGGACGACCGGTCAGGCTCATCAGCCCGCCCAGCCCCTGAATCATGAAGTCATAGCCGGCACGCTTGGCATACGGCCCGGTTTGGCCGAATCCGGTAATCGAGCAATAGATCAGATTCGGATTGATCGCCTTCAACGATTCATAGTCGAGCCCATAAGCCGCTAGCCCACCGACCTTGAAGTTCTCGATAAGGATGTCCGACTTGGCCGCCAGATCGCGCACCAGCTTCTGCCCCTCGGGACGCGTGAAGTCGATGGTCACCGATTGCTTGTTGCGGTTGGCTGACAGGTAATAAGCCGCCTCTGACGTGTTCTCGCCATAAGCGTCCTTAAGGAAGGGCGGTCCCCAGGCGCGAGTGTCGTCACCATTACCAGGGCGCTCGACCTTGATCACCTCGGCGCCAAGGTCGGCGAGTATCTGCCCGGCCCACGGCCCGGCCAACACGCGCGATAAATCCAGTACCCGCAGATGCGACAGCGCGCCCATGGTCGCTCTCCTATTAATAGAACGCCTGCAAGCCGGTTTGTGCACGCCCCAGGATCAGAGCGTGAACGTCGTGAGTGCCTTCATAGGTATTCACCACTTCCAGGTTGACCAGATGACGGGCCACGCCGAACTCGTCGGAGATGCCATTACCACCGAGCATGTCACGAGCCATGCGGGCGATGTCCAGCGACTTGCCGCAGGAGTTGCGCTTCATGATCGAAGTGATCTCGACCGCAGCGGTCCCTTCGTCCTTCATGCGCCCCAGACGCAGGCAGCCTTGCAGGGCCAGGGTGATCTCGGTCTGCATGTCAGCCAGCTTCTTCTGGATCAGCTGAGTAGCGGCCAATGGGCGACCGAACTGCTGACGATCCAGCGTGTACTGGCGAGCGGTGTGCCAGCAGAACTCGGCAGCGCCCAGCGCGCCCCAGGAGATGCCATAACGCGCAGAATTGAGACAGGTGAACGGGCCTTTCAGGCCGCGCACGTCGGGGAAAATGTTTTCTTCCGGCACGAACACGTTGTCCATGACGATCTCACCGGTGATTGACGCACGCAGACCGACCTTGCCGTGAATCGCCGGAGCGCTCAGACCTTTCCAGCCCTTCTCCAGTACGAAACCACGGATGTCGCCAGCATCGTCTTTAGCCCAGACCACAAACACATCAGCGATCGGGCTGTTGGTGATCCACATCTTCGCGCCGGTCAGGCTATAGCCGCCTTCGACTTTGCGGGCACGGGTGATCATCGCGCCCGGGTCGGAACCATGGTTTGGCTCGGTCAGGCCGAAACAGCCGATCCATTCACCGGAAGCCAGTTTCGGCAGGTATTTCTGTTTCTGCGCTTCGGTACCGAATTCGTTGATCGGCACCATTACCAGCGACGACTGCACACTCATCATCGAGCGGTAGCCAGAATCGACACGCTCCACTTCGCGAGCAATCAGCCCATAGCTGACATAGTTGAGGCCGCTGCCTCCGTACTGCTCGGGGATGGTCGCACCCAGCAGGCCGACTTCGCCCATTTCGCGGAAGATCGCCGGGTCAGTTTTCTCATGACGGAAAGCTTCGAGGACACGCGGTGCGAGGCTCTGCTGAGCGAACTGCTCGGCGGTGTCGCGGATCATGCGCTCTTCTTCGGTGAGCTGTTGATCCAGCAGCAGGGGATCGATCCAGTTGAAGCTAGCTTTAGCGCCCATGATTGTGTCCTCGCAAATCGGCTGAATTAACGTGGCATTGATCCTAGGCGCGGTTCGCTGTCGCGGCAAACGAGGATTTCGCATTCTGTTGTGCTAATTTCTCACTCCGAAACGTCGTGAAATGCCTTTTATGCGGCGCATTAGTGAGGTTGACGTACATGCGCAGGAAGATCCCCAGCACCACCGCCCTGATCAGCTTCGAGGCCGCCGCACGCCACGAGAGTTTTACCCGCGCTGCCGAAGAACTTTCCCTCACTCAAGGGGCCATTTGCCGACAGATCGCCAGCCTTGAGGAGTTCCTTGGCGTGGAACTGTTCCGACGCTCGCGACGCGGGGTGAAGTTGACCGAGGCGGGGCTTTCATACAGCCGCCGAGTTGCGACGCAACTCGACGCGGTTGAGCGCGACACCCTCTCAGTGATGGGTCAGCAAGGCACCAATGTGATCGAACTCGCGGTGGTGCCGACCTTCGGCACACAGTGGCTACTGCCACGTCTCAAGGATTTCCAACTCAAGCACCCGGAGGTCACGGTCAACCTGACCAACCGCACCCGGCCCTTTCTGTTTGCCGATACCGAATTCGATGCGGCGATCTACTTTGGCGATGCCGACTGGTCGGGTACCGAATCCCACAGGCTGATGGGCGAAAATCCGATGCCGGTGTGCAGCCCCGCCCTACTCGGTAACAAGACGCACCTGACAGCCGAGGCAATCGCCGAGCTACCGTTGTTGCAGCAGACCACCCGCCCCTATGCCTGGCGTCAGTGGTTCAACTCACAACACCTGAATATCCCCCGGGACATGACAGGCCCGCGCTACGAGCTATTCTCCATGCTTGCCCAGGCCGCCATGCACGACATGGGCATTGCGCTGATTCCACCGTTCCTGATTCAGCGTGAGTTAGCCGAGAAGCGCCTGGTGATTGCCAACCCCCAGGCACTCTCAAGCATCAAGGCCTATTACCTGATGATTCCCGAACGAAAAGTCGAATCAGCGTCATTAAAGGCATTTCGTGACTGGCTGGTAACCCAAGCGCAGAGCTACAGCCTAGAAGGGTAAAGGCTCACAGCGATAGCTAACCCCGTAGTCAGGAAATTCAAAGCCCTACAGATATAAGTATTTGTCGCAATTGCACAGACTGTATCCGAAAGTCGTACAGACGTCCCACAAGCGCCTGAAGACGTGGCTTTGAGCCTTCATTGACGACGCATTGCTGCCTATTCACGTCACCGATGAGAAATTTTTCCATAATCGGCCAGAATCCTTGCAAGGCACGGCCTGCAAGGGATTCAGCTAGCCATCTGCGACATTCGGTCACGGCATGACTTGTAGTTAATTTTCCGTCACCCGTCATAATCCCTTGAAGGGCATAAACTTCGCCTGCAAAATGCCGCGCCCCGCCCTGATTTGGCGGGATCGTGCTGATCGGCCGCCCCAGTCGCACCATCCGTAGTGCATGGGTTTACTCAATAAGATCACGCAGGAGATTTGACGTGCACATTGGTGTTCCTCTCGAAACCCAGACCGGTGAAACACGGGTTGCTGCAACCCCGGAAACCATTAAAAAGCTGATCAGCCAAGGTCATAAGGTCACTGTGCAAACCGGCGCCGGCGTAAAAGCCAGTGTGGTCGACAGTGCCTATGAAGCGGCAGGCGCAACCATTGGCAGCGCCAATGATGCGTTTGGCGCCGAGCTGATTCTCAAGGTGGTCGCCCCGAGCGATGCCGAACTGACGCTGATCAAGCGCGGTACGGTGCTGGTCGGCATGCTCAACCCGTTCAACAACGAAACCATTGCGAAGATGGCCGAGTGCGGCATTACCGCGTTCGCCCTCGAAGCGGCGCCGCGCACATCGCGCGCGCAGAGTCTCGATGTGTTGTCGTCGCAGGCGAACATTGCCGGCTATAAGGCTGTGTTGCTGGCCGCTCACCACTACCCACGCTTCATGCCGATGTTGATGACCGCTGCGGGCACCGTGAAAGCGGCGCGCGTGCTGATTCTTGGCGCGGGCGTGGCCGGGTTGCAGGCGATTGCCACGGCGAAACGCCTGGGTGCGGTGATCGAAGCGTCTGACGTGCGTCCGGCGGTAAAAGAGCAGATCGAATCCCTCGGTGCGAAGTTCGTCGACGTGCCTTACGAGACCGATGAAGAGCGCGAATGCGCCGTCGGTGTCGGTGGTTACGCGCGGCCAATGCCAGCGAGCTGGATGCAGCGTCAGGCGCAGGCTGTGCACGAGCGCGCCAAGCAGGCTGACATCGTCATCACCACCGCGCTGATTCCGGGCCGCAAGGCACCGACCCTGCTGAGCGCGGAGACTGTGGCGCAGATGAAACCGGGCTCGGTGGTCATCGACCTCGCCGCTGCTCAGGGTGGCAACTGCCCGCTGACCGTGGCTGATCAGGTCGTGGTCGAAAATGGCGTGACCATTTGCGGCCCGACCAACCTGGCCGGTGAAGTCGCTGCAGACGCTTCGGCACTGTACGCACGCAACCTGCTGGACTTCCTCAAGCTGGTTTTCACGAAAGAAGGCCAGTTCGACGTCAACCTCGAAGACGACATCGTCGCCGCGTGCCTGATGTGCCGCGACGGCCAAGTCATCCGCAAAAACGCCTAAGCAGGGATTCAGACGATGGAAGAGCTTATCTCCCCCGGTATCTACAACCTGATCATCTTCGTGCTGGCGATTTATGTCGGTTACCACGTGGTCTGGAACGTCACACCTGCGCTGCACACGCCGTTGATGGCGGTAACCAACGCCATTTCGGCGATCGTGATCGTCGGCGCCATGCTCGCTGCTGCACTGACTGTCACGCCGCTGGGCAAAACCATGGGCACCCTCGCCGTGGCACTGGCGGCGGTCAACGTGTTCGGTGGCTTCCTGGTCACCCGCCGCATGCTTGAGATGTTCAAGAAGAAAGCCCCGAAAGTAAAAGAAGAGGCGCCGAAGTAATGAGCATGAATCTCGTCACGACGCTCTACCTGATCGCGTCGATCTGCTTTATCCAGGCCCTCAAAGGCCTGTCGCACCCGACCACCTCACGGCGCGGCAACCTGTTCGGCATGCTCGGCATGGCCTTGGCGATCCTGACCACCGTCGGCCTCATCTATAAGTTGGGTGCTGAGCTGGCCACGGCCGGTATCGGTTACGTGATCGTTGGCCTGCTGGTCGGCGGTACGGCCGGTTCGATCATGGCCAAACGCGTTGAAATGACCAAGATGCCGGAACTGGTCGCCTTCATGCACAGCATGATCGGTCTGGCAGCAGTGTTCATCGCAATTGCCGCTGTTGTTGAGCCGCAGTCGCTGGGCATTGTCAAACAGCTGGGCGACTCGATTCCTGCGGGTAACCGTCTGGAGCTGTTCCTTGGTGCGGCGATCGGTGCAATCACCTTCTCCGGTTCGGTGATTGCGTTCGGCAAGCTGTCGGGCAAGTACAAGTTCCGTCTGTTCCAGGGCGCACCGGTACAGTTCGCCGGGCAGCACAAGCTCAACGCAGTGCTGGGTCTGGCAACGCTGGCGCTCGGTCTGACCTTCATGTTCACCGGCAACCTCACCGCGTTCGCGCTGATGCTGGCGCTGGCGTTCGTGATGGGTGTGCTGATCATCATCCCGATCGGCGGCGCCGACATGCCGGTCGTGGTGTCGATGCTCAACAGCTACTCGGGCTGGGCGGCGGCGGGTATCGGTTTCTCGCTGAACAACTCGATGCTGATCATTGCCGGTTCACTGGTGGGTTCGAGCGGTGCGATCCTCTCGTACATCATGTGCAAGGCGATGAACCGTTCCTTCTTTAATGTGCTGCTTGGCGGTTTCGGCAATACGGCTGATGCTGGCCCGGCCGGTGCGAAAGAAGCACGTCCGGTGAAATCCGGTTCGGCTGACGACGCGACCTTCCTGCTGACCAACGCCGACACCGTGATCATCGTGCCGGGCTACGGTCTGGCGGTAGCACGTGCGCAACATGCACTGAAAGAACTGACCGAGAAGCTGACCCACCGTGGCGTGACCGTGAAGTATGCGATCCACCCGGTTGCCGGCCGTATGCCAGGGCACATGAACGTTCTGCTCGCCGAGGCCGAAGTGCCTTACGATCAGGTGTTCGAGATGGAAGACATCAACTCCGAGTTCGGCCAGGCCGACGTGGTGCTGGTGCTCGGCGCGAACGACGTGGTCAACCCGGCGGCGAAGAACGATCCGAAATCGCCGATTGCCGGCATGCCGATTCTCGAAGCGTTCAAGGCCAAGACCATCATCGTCAACAAGCGCTCGATGGCCAGCGGCTATGCCGGTCTGGACAACGAACTGTTCTATCTGGACAAAACCATGATGGTTTTCGGCGACGCGAAGAAGGTCATCGAAGACATGGTCAAAGCGGTCGAGTAATCCATCGCTGCTGCACCGAACGCCCCGACTCGTCGGGGCGTTTTTGTTTGCGCAAACGTCGGACAATTTGCCGCGTTGTTGCAGATCCGGTAACGGTGTTTTACTTCAAACCCGCTAAATAGACGCCTCGTTTGCGACCTTGGTAGCGGGACAGGCGCCCGTCAAATTCACTAGACTGCGCATCCTGCTACTCGTTGCCCGAGATAATAATCCATGTACCGTGACCGTATTCGCCTGCCTTCGTTGTTGGATAAAGTGATGAGCGCCGCAGACGCAGCTGCTCTGATTGAAGACGGCATGACCGTCGGCATGAGCGGTTTCACCCGCGCCGGCGAAGCCAAGGCTGTTCCTCACGCACTGGCCGAGCGCGCCAAGATCACGCCGCTGAAGATCAGCCTGATGACCGGCGCCAGCCTCGGCAACGACCTCGACAAGCAACTGACCGAAGCCGGCGTACTCTCGCGGCGCATGCCGTTCCAGGTCGACAGCACCCTGCGCAAGGCAATCAACGCCGGCGAGGTCATGTTCATCGACCAGCATCTGTCGGAAACCGTCGAGCAACTGCGCAACCAGCAACTGAAGCTGCCGGACATCGCGGTCATCGAAGCCGTCGCCATCACCGAACAGGGTCACATCGTGCCGACCACCTCGGTGGGCAACTCGGCGAGCTTCGCAATTTTCGCCAAACAGGTGATTGTCGAGATCAACCTGGCGCACAACGCCAACCTCGAAGGCCTGCACGACATCTATATCCCGACTTACCGCCCGACGCGCACGCCGATCCCGCTGGTAAAAGTCGACGACCGCATCGGCAGCACCGCGATTCCGATCCCGCCGGAGAAGATTGTCGCCATCGTTATCACTCAGCAGGCCGATTCGCCGTCCACCGTGTCGTCGCCAGACGTCGACACCAACGCCATCGCCGATCACCTGATTACCTTCTTCAAGCAGGAAGTCGACGCCGGGCGCATGACCAACAAGCTCGGCCCGTTGCAGGCCGGGATCGGCAACATTGCCAACGCGGTGATGTGCGGCCTGATCGATTCGCCGTTCGAAGACCTGACCATGTACTCCGAAGTGCTGCAGGATTCGACCTTCGACCTGATTGATGCCGGCAAGCTGAGCTTTGCTTCGGGCAGCTCGATCACCCTGTCGGAGCGGCGCAACAGCGACGTGTTCGGCAATCTGGAGAAGTACAAGGACAAACTGGTACTGCGGCCGCAGGAGATCTCCAACCACCCGGAGGTGGTGCGCCGCTTGGGCATCATCGGCATCAACACGGCGCTGGAGTTCGACATCTATGGCAACGTCAACTCCACCCACGTCTGCGGCACGCGGATGATGAACGGCATCGGCGGTTCCGGCGACTTCGCGCGCAACGCGCACCTGGCGGTGTTCGTGACCAAGTCGATCGCCAAGGGTGGCGCGATTTCCAGCGTGGTGCCGATAGTCAGCCACGTTGACCACACCGAGCACGACGTTGACATTCTGGTGACCGAAGTGGGTCTTGCCGATTTGCGGGGCCTGGCGCCACGGGAGCGGGCGCGGGTGATCATCGATAACTGTGTACACCCGGATTTCCGTCAGGCGCTGAATGATTACTTCACGGCGGCTTGCGCAATCGGTGGCCACACCCCGCACATCCTGCGGGAAGCGTTGAGCTGGCACATCAACCTGGAAGAAACCGGGCGCATGCTCGCGGTCTGATTCACACAGATAAACCGCCGACGCAAACACAGTTTGCATCGGCGGACTTTCTCAAGTCTCCCACCTGACAAAAACTGTACTGCTGTACCGGTCATTTCCTACAGGCTATGCCTACCTTTCCGAGTGAATCGAGCAAAAACGCACCACTTAAGTGCGGACAGGTACAGTTTGCTCAATTTTGACCCATACACCCCTTATAAACAGTTAACTGGTCACTCACAATACAGTTGAACTGTATCTAGAGAGACTTGGCAAACGAGAGGATCATGGGCACCAGTCAAACCACTACCTGATCCCGCCACAAGCGGAAGGATGTCAACCATGGAACGTACACTCAGTTCCGAACTGTTCTTCGAAGACAAAGCTGTAAACACCCAGGCTTCCCTGCCTCTGCGCGTTATCGCCAACCTGATGTTGTGGCAGCGCCGCATCTCCAGCCGCCATCAACTGGCTCGTCTGGATTCGCGTCTGCTGGCTGACGCCGGTATCAGCGAAGCACAACGCTACGAAGAGCTGAGCAAGCCGTTCTGGCGCTAAGTAGCGTCGCTGGCTCTGGTCGTTAGACCCACCGCCAGCAACCCGAATTGAAAAAACGAAACCCGTCGTGGGAAACCACGACGGGTTTTGTCGTTTTGGGCTCTTAAAAATCCATACCAGTACAGTTCACATAATTCGAAATCAGACCATTACAACTGTAAGAGCTGCCGAAGGCTGCGATCTTTTGATCTTCAAAAAACCCAAGATCGCAGCCTTCGGCAGCTCCTACAGGTTTTTCGTCTGAGTGCTGGTTAGGTAACGGGTTCTGCGCCTAATATCCATACAGAACGTGGCGAATGTTGTGTCACTGGCGTCTGACTCCTCAGATACCGAGCCACCTCTCTCTACGGTTTATCCAAAGGAGTTACACCATGTCCCGTCTTCGTCTGCTCAGCGCTGCCGCCCTGCTGGCCGTGGCTGCCAACGCCAGCGCCACCAGCTTTATCGTCACCACCGACGCCGTTGTCGGTGCACTGAAGTCTTCGTCCGACGCAACTTCCGACGTCACCTCGTCCTTCCGTGACGACAAAATCGTTCTTGCCGCCCGTGACGACGCTGCCAGCTTCGTGGCCAGCGAGGGCGAAATCCGTGGGGTGAAACTGGAAAGCGCGCTGGATCACATCCGTCATCAGGCGCCACAGCTGCAAGCTACCGACGCGCAGTTGGCTCAAGCCATCCTGACGATCTAAGCGACTGGCACCGTTCGGGACACGCCGGTCGTGTCCCGATGTTTCGGCGCTGGCTCTGGCCCGGGCATTGCGCTAGCCTTTGGGCTCGCCAACAGTTACCGAGTCCAATGCGCTTTCTTCCAAATCTGCTGATCCCTTCCTTATTGTTTACCGCCTGCTGGGCGACGTCCGTCGATGCCTTTGATGCTTTCAATGCGTCGACCCAAGGCACTGTCGTCAGTGGTTACGCCACCAGCATGGTGTCTTCCGCGCCTTTCGACCGTAAACTGCTGCTCGCCGCTCACGATGACGCGGCCGCGTTTGTTGCCAGTGACGGTGAATGGCGAGGCGCTCGTCTGGAATCTGCGCTGCATTACTTGCGCAAAACCCGGCCGAAACTTCATGTCAGCGACCTTGAACTGGCAGAGGCAATTCTCGTCCAATAGTTATCCTGTACCCCCCGTTATCCTTGCCCCTTCGGAGTCGTTCCATGCGTAGCCCGCTGATTGCTGCCGCCCTTGGCCTGTTTTTGTTGGCCGACGTGGCCCAGGCGCACACCCTGGTAGCCACCAGTAACATCATCGTTCGTGCCTCCCAGCGCACTATCGATTTCACCTCCGACACCACTACGTCGATTCGCGATTCGAAAATCATCCGCGAAGCCCACGACGACGCTGCCAGTTTCGTCGCCACTAACGGTGATATCCGTGGCGCACATCTGGAAGCGGCGCTCAATACCCTGCGCACTCGCGTGCCGGAAGCGCGCGACGCCAGTGATCAGGTTCTCGCCGAAGCCATCCTCGCGCTGTGAGGTCATTCGGCACCTGGCTGCTGGCCGGGGCGTTGTTGTTGCTTGGCAACAGCGCCCACGCCGGCCTGCAATTGCGGCTCAAGACCGACGGTCTGAGCCCCGCCCAACAACAGGCCAGCCAGGCGCTGATCGATGAGGCGATGCAAAAACTGCCGCCGAGCTTTATCGAGCGGCTGGATCGGCGCATCGATGTCGGCTGGACCGACGACATGCCCGCCAACGCCTATGGCCAAGCCACACTGGTGGCCGAGCTCGATCTGAATCGAAAACTGCTCGCCGGTCTCACGGATGGCAGCGCAGCCAAAGAAAAAACCAATCGCCCCCACGGCACTGTGCGCCAGGAACTGCTCGCCACGGTGCTGCATGAAATCACCCACATTTATGACCGCGCCCGCTTATGGCCGAATGCCGAGCGCACGCTGATTCAGCGCTGCACGCGCCGCTTTAACAGCGCCGGGCTGATCGGCATTCCCGACGAGTGTCGCGGCCAGAACGGCCGTCGCTTCACCCTCAGCGATGATCCGCGCCTGCTCGACCTCGCCGGTTGGCAGCAATACGTCGGCCGCCGCGGTGAGCGCGAACAACACAACCGGCAGATCGCGCGCAGCCCGGACCTGTACGAAATCTCCAGCCCCAAGGAGTTCGTCGCGGTCAACATGGAGTATTTCCTCCTCGACCCGAGCTACGCCTGCCGCCGCCCGGCGCTGTACCGCTATTACCAGCAACACTTCGGCTGGGCACCGCCGGCCAAGGACACTTGCAGCAAGACCTTCTCCTTCCTCAATGCCGGCAACGACTTCGCCAAGCAACCCTTGGGGCAGGTCGATCCCGAGCGGGTCTATGCCGTCGACTATCTGCTGGCCGAGGCCAATCAGAACTGGGTCAGCCGCTGGGGCCACAGCATGTTGCGCCTGGTGATCTGCGCACCGGGCCGCCCGCGCGGGCCGGATTGCCGACTCGATCTGGACCAGCACCTGGTGTTGTCCTACCGCGCCTTTGTCGGCGATGTGCAGTTGTCGAGCTGGGATGGACTGGTCGGCAAATACCCGTCGCGCCTGTTCGTGCTGCCGCTTGCGCAGGTCATCGACGAATACACCAAGACCGAACTGCGCAGCCTCGCTTCGGTGCCGCTGAACCTGTCCCGCGACGAGATCGAAGGCGTGGTCGAACACGCCGCCGAAATGCACTGGAGCTACGACGGCAACTACTTCTTCCTCTCCAACAACTGTGCGGTGGAAGGCCTGAAGCTGTTGCGCAGCGGCAGCAACAACACACAGTTCGTGGGTCTGGACAGCATCATGCCCAACGGCTTGCTGGAAGTGATGAAAGGCCGTGGTCTGGCGGACACCAGTGTGCTGGATGATCCAAAAGAAGCGCTGCGTCTGGGTTACCGCTTCGACTCGTTCCGCGATCGCTATCAGGCGATGTTCGATGTGTTGAAGAAGCAATTGCCGATCAAGCAGAACACTGTTGAGGAATGGCTTTCGCTGACAGCCGAGGAACGCCGCGAGTGGTTCGAGCGCGCGGATTTGCGTACCAGCGCCGCCCTGCTGCTGTTGGAGCAGGCCAGTTATCGACGACAGTTGCTGCTGGCTCAGGACGAGGTCAAGCAGCGTTACCTCGGTGCGCGTGAGCTGGAAAACGGCGGCATGGACAAGGCCAATGCGACCTTGCAGGAAATCCTCGCCAATAGCGGGTTCCTCAGCCGTCCGGCAGAACTGCTCGACGCCAAGGGCTACGGATTGCCGCAGCCGACCGAGTTCACTCGACTGGAAGCGGAGAGCAGCCAGCGGCAGAAGAAGCTGCTGGCACTGTCCGGCGATCTCGACGCCGAAGTGCGCAAGTTGCTGGAGCCCAAGCGGGCCGCAGAGATTGCCGCCAGCGAGGAGAATGTGAAGCAGATTGGCGCGCATTTGCGCAAATTGCACAAGGCCTCCGGCGGACTGGAGCTGCCCTGAAAAAAAACCGCAGCCATTGGCTGCGGTTTTTTTATTGCCTGCGGATCAATACAAAACGCCATCGAGAATTTCGTAGACGATCCCGGTGCCCACCGCGATCAGCACGATATCGCCCCCCGCCCGACGCCATTCGTAACCCGGATACACCGGCAAACGACCCAACGCGCGACCGTCCAGACGCTCACCGTAATACCCGTGTGGCAACGGCCGGCCACGTTCCAGATGAATCCCCGGAGGCGGCGGTGCACCGCGTACAAAGTAGCCATGATTGTCACGAATGGTCTGACGCACCGGGCCAAAATCGCGCGGCGGCGGACCGCCACGGTGATCGTTTTGCGGGCCACGATGATCATCGCGATGGTCATTACCATGATTGTCGTACTGGCCCTGCTGCGGGCCGCCGTGGTCGTGATCGTCGCGCGGATCGGCGCTGGCCAGCAGCGGTGTCGCACTGATCATCAGTACGCCCAATCCGGCCATCAGACGTTTCGGCATTTTCATCGGGTCTTTCCTCACGGCACAAACAGCAAAAAGGGATTCAGAACGTGGTTCTGAATCCCTCGGTCTTGCTGGATTAGTCTGTGTCGCGAGACGCTAATTCCTCTGTATCAGGAACTTTACCTTCAGCTGACGCGGGCCTTACGCACGCCTTCGGAGAGTGCCGAGCACAAGCTCAGTACACCGTCGACGGCTTGCGCCGGCGTAGTCGCATTGGCGATGTGATCGATCAACGCCGAGCCCACCACAACACCATCAGCCAGACGCGCAATGGCCGCTGCTTGCTCCGGGGTACGGATGCCGAAACCGATGCTGATCGGCAGATCGGTATGACGACGCAGACGAGTGACCGCCTCTTCAACATGCTCCAGGGTCGCAGCACCGGCACCGGTCACACCGGCTACCGACACGTAGTACACAAACCCGGAGCTGCCGTTGAGCACCTTTGGCAGACGCGCATCGTCGGTGGTTGGCGTGGTCAGACGGATAAAGTCCAGACCGGCAGCCTGCGCCGGGTCGCACAGCTCGGCATTGTGCTCAGGCGGCATGTCTACGACGATCAGGCCATCGACGCCGGCCTCTTTCGCATCGGCGATGAAACGCTCAACGCCGTACATGTGGATCGGGTTGAAGTAGCCCATCAGCACCAGCGGCGTGTCGCTGTTGCCTTCGCGGAATTCACGAACCATTTGCAGGGTTTTCAGCAGGTTCTGCTTGGCACCCAAGGCACGGATGTTCGCCAGTTGAATTGCCGGGCCGTCGGCCATCGGGTCGGTGAACGGCATGCCCAGCTCGATCACGTCGGCGCCAGCACCCGGCAAGCCTTTAAGGATCGCCAGCGAAGTGTCGTAGTCCGGATCACCGGCGGTGACGAAGGTCACCAGCGCGGCGCGGTTCTGTTCTTTGAGGTCGGCAAAACGCGTTTGCAGGCGGCTCATCAGTGTTTCTCCTGCTTGGACTGTTCCATATGGTGCATGACGGTCTGCATGTCTTTGTCGCCCCGGCCGGACAGGTTGACCACCATCAGGTGATCCTTAGGCAGCTTCGGCGCACGTTTGAACACTTCAGCCAAGGCGTGAGCGCTTTCCAGGGCAGGGATGATCCCTTCCAGGCGGCAGCATTTGTGGAACGCGTCGAGGGCTTCGTCGTCGGTCACCGAGGTGTATTGAACGCGACCGATGTCATGCAACCACGCGTGCTCAGGGCCGATGCCCGGATAGTCGAGGCCAGCGGAAATCGAGTGGGCGTCGATGATCTGGCCATCGTCGTCCTGCAGCAGGAAAGTCCGGTTACCGTGCAATACACCCGGAACGCCGCCATTCAGGCTGGCCGCGTGCTTGCCGGTTTCGATGCCATAACCGGCGGCTTCAACACCGATGATTTCAACGCTCTTGTCGTCAAGGAACGGGTGGAACAGGCCCATGGCGTTGGAACCGCCACCGATGCACGCCACCAGGCTGTCCGGCAGACGACCTTCCTGCGCTTGCAACTGATCGCGGGTTTCCTTGCCGATGACGGCCTGGAAGTCGCGAACCATCGCCGGATAAGGGTGCGGGCCAGCCACTGTGCCGATCAGGTAGAAGGTGCTGTCGACGTTGGTTACCCAGTCACGCAGCGCTTCGTTCATCGCGTCTTTCAGGGTGCCGGTGCCGGCCACCACCGGAATCACTTCAGCGCCCAGCAGTTTCATGCGGAAGACGTTGGCCTGCTGACGTTCGATGTCAGTGGTGCCCATGTAGATCACGCAATCGAGACCGAAACGTGCCGCTACAGTGGCAGTGGCCACGCCGTGCATGCCGGCGCCGGTCTCGGCGATGATGCGTTTCTTGCCCATGCGTCGCGCCAGCAGGATCTGGCCGATGCAGTTGTTGATCTTGTGCGCGCCGGTGTGGTTCAGCTCTTCGCGCTTGAGATAAATCTTCGCGCCGCCGCAGAACTCGGTCAGGCGCTCGGCGAAATACAGTGGGCTCGGACGTCCGACGTAGTCACGCTGGAAGTAGGCCAATTCTTCTTTGAACGCCGGATCTTCCTTGGCCGCTTCGTATTCGCGGGCCAGATCGAGGATCAACGGCATCAGGGTTTCCGCCACGTAACGGCCACCGAACGAGCCGAACAGGCCGTTGGCGTCAGGGCCGTTACGCAGATCAGAGGTGTTCGAAGTCTGGGTCATGAGTCGCTCCAGGTGAATTCGGGTGGGAAGACAATGACGACCACTCTACCCCTGACCTTCCAAGCTGAAAACCGATAAGATCGCCACAACCTGTCAGGAAAACTCACAGATACCATGAGCCATGACCTTCCCCCGCTGAACGCCCTGCGCGCGTTCGAAGCGACCGCCCGGCTGAACAGCGTCAGTCAGGCTGCCGAACAGCTGCACGTCACCCACGGAGCGGTCAGTCGCCAGCTCAAGGTGCTTGAAGAACACCTCGGCGTCAGTCTGTTCGTCAAGGATGGCCGCGGCTTGAAACTCACAGATGCCGGTATGCGTTTACGCGATGCCAGTGCAGAGGCCTTTGATCGGTTGCGCAGCGTTTGCGCAGAACTCACGCAAAGTACCGCCGACGCCCCGTTTGTACTGGGTTGCTCCGGGAGCTTACTGGCGCGCTGGTTTATTCCGCGTTTGGGGCGGTTGAATGCCGATCTGCCGGACTTGCGCCTGCACCTGTCGGCGGGAGAAGGCGATCTTGACCCCCGTCGTCCAGGACTGGATGCCTTGCTGTTATTCGCCGAGCCACCTTGGCCGGCAGACATGCAGGTCTACGAACTCGCCGCAGAACGCATCGGCCCGGTGATGAGTCCGCTGTTCAGCGGCTATCAACGTTTGCAAACCGCGCCAGCCTCGGCACTGCTCAATGAACCGCTGCTGCACACAACTTCTCGCCCACAAGCGTGGCCAAGCTGGGCACAGCAAAACCACCTCGACGCAAAAGCGTTGAAGCTGGGGCAAGGTTTCGAGCATTTGTATTACTTGCTGGAAGCAGCAGTGGCAGGCCTTGGCGTGGCCATCGCACCGGAGCCGCTGGTGACGGAAGATTTGAAGGCCGGTCGCCTGGTTGCGCCATGGGGCTTCGGTGAAACCCCGGCGCAACTGGCGTTGTGGCTACCCAAGCGCGCCGCAGACGGGCGCGCCCGGCAACTGGCGCAATGGCTCAAGAACGAGCTGCGCCAGAGCGATCACTCGCCGCGCTTGAACAGCAAGTAAGCGGCCAGCAGACCGATTGCACCGACCGCAACACCAGCGGTCGTCCACGGATGTTCCTGCGCGTAATCGCGGGTGGCGATCCCGGTCTCGCGGGTTTTCACTTTAACTTCTTCATAGGCATCGCTGAGCAGATGGCGCGAGTGTTTCAGCGCGCTTTCAGCATTGCTTTTCAGCGCCTTGAGGGTCTTGCGCGACTCGTCCGAAGCGTCATCCTTCAGGCTTTCCAACGACTTGAGCAGACTCTCGATCTCGGCTTCCATGCTTTGCAACGAGGCTTTACGTAAAGAGGTGTTGGCCATGGTGGCTCTCCTGCATTGGTGATGAGTGGCGTGTGTTGGTTGGGACTTCAGCGGTTTGAGAAAGTGCAGAAAATCTGAACTTCGCCTGCACAAAGCCACCGAAATCAACAGTGCAGATTCACTGCTAGTCTCAATTCCACACGCCAAGGAGATCGTTATGAGTGACCATCACACGTACAAGAAAGTCGAGCTGGTCGGTTCGTCCGCCAGCAGCATCGAAGACGCCATCAACAACGCGCTGGCCGAAGCCAACAAGAGCATCAAGCATCTTGAGTGGTTTGAAGTGGTCGACACCCGTGGCCACATCAAGGACGGCAAGGCTGCGCACTTTCAGGTGACGCTGAAAGTCGGCTTCCGCATTGCCAGCAGCTGAGTTTGGTCTAGTCTTCTGAACTTGCGCGCTGGCCGAGTGCCATAGGAATGGCAAAGCGCTACAGGGTGAGTGCATCGGGTGAACGCCCGATGCCCGCCTTTTTTAATCCGACCAGGGAGTGCGACCGATGAAGAAGTTCATGTTGGCAGTAGGTTTGTTGAGCCTTGCGGGTGGTGCGTTTGCTGCCGGTAAGCCATGTGAAGAGCTGAAAAGCGAGATCGCGGCGAAGCTGGATGCCAAGGGCGTTTCCGGGTATTCGCTGGAGATTGTCGATAAGGGCGCAGCGGCTGGCGGCGACGTCGTCGGTACCTGCGAAGGCGGAACCAAGGAAATCGTCTACAAGCGCGGTTGATTGCGCCTGAAATACAAAAAGCCGACGTGAAGGCGTCGGCTTTTTTGTGTCTGAAAGTTTTGTGGTGTGTTTGAGATTGATCCCCCTCACCCCAGCCCTCTCCCCCAGAGGGGCGAGGGGGAAAGGGAGCAGATCGGGGGTTGTTCAGAACCTGAGTACGACTGGAGTTTTCAGGTCGATGTTGGGCGCAAGAACACCTCGGTCAGTC
>NZ_AKJR01000058.1:17622-44973 GCF_000282235.1 Pseudomonas sp. GM24
TTCGGGAGGGCTAGGGTGAGGGTGCCTTTCGGCTTTTCAGCCCGTCATCACCTGCGCCAACAACTCGTAGGAATGCACACGATCAGCGTGTTCGTAGAGATCACTGGTAAAAATCAGCTCATCCGCCTGGGTCTGCTCAATCAGCACTTCAAGTTTGGCGCGAATCTTCTGCGGGCTACCCACCATCGCGAGCCCAAGGAAATCACCCACCGCTTCACGCTCATGCGGCAGCCACAGGCCGTCCATGGTTTTCACCGGCGGACGCTGCACCAGACTCTGCCCACGCATCAACGCGAGAATGCGCTGGTACACCGATGTCGCCAGGTAATCGGCTTGCTCATCGGTGTCCGCTGCCACCAAAGGCACGCCGAGCATCACGTAAGGCTTGTCGAGCACCGCCGACGGCTTGAAGTGATTGCGATAAACGCGAATCGCCTCGTGCATGAAACGCGGGGCGAAATGCGATGCGAAGGCGTAAGGCAAACCGCGCTCACCGGCCAGTTGCGCACTGAACAGACTGGAACCCAGCAACCAGATCGGCACATTGGTGCCGGTGCCCGGCATCGCGATCACGCGCTGATCCGGGGTACGCGGGCCGAGGTAGCGCACCAGTTCGGCGACGTCTTCGGGGAAGTCATCAGCGCTGCCGGAGCGCTCGCGGCGCAGAGCACGGGCTGTCATCTGATCGGAACCGGGCGCGCGGCCCAGACCGAGGTCGATCCGCCCCGGATACAGACTTTCGAGGGTGCCGAACTGCTCGGCGATGACCAGCGGCGCATGGTTGGGCAGCATCACGCCGCCGGAGCCGACACGAATGGTCGACGTACCACCAGCCAGATAGCCGAGCAATACCGACGTCGCAGAACTGGCGATGCCGTCCATGTTGTGGTGTTCGGCCACCCAGAACCGCGTGTAGCCGAATTTCTCGACGTGCTGCGCCAGATCCAGCGAGTTGCGCAGCGATTGCGCCGGGCTGCCGTTTTCGCGCACCGGTACCAGATCAAGGGTGGAAAATTTTACGTCGGACAGTTGTTTCATAAACCTGCGTCTCCGAGTGAGGAGGCAGGCTTTTCTTGCAAACGAAAACCTGCCAAATCCATAAGCGTGTTTTGTGCAATGAGGGCATATACCCGAGTTTCAATAGCAGCGATGAAATTTCCTACTAAAAAAGTCAACGATTCAGCCGGGCTGAACTTTGCTGCGGCGTCTATCCTCAGAAGCCTTGCAAGCAAAACCACGACGACGCGGCGTTTCCGCGTCAGATCTTGAGGAGGCAGACATGGCTATCGTGAAGAAAGCATCCGCACATTGGGCAGGCGATCTGAAAACCGGCATTGGCTCGATCTCCACTGAAACCGGTGTCCTCAGAGAGGCGCCTTACGGTTTCAAGGCGCGCTTTGAGGGCGGCAAAGGTACCAACCCGGAGGAACTGATCGGCGCGGCGCATGCCGGCTGCTTCTCTATGGCGTTTTCGATGATTCTCGGCGATGCGGGCCTGAAGGCCGACAGCATTGATACTCAGGCTGAAGTCACCCTCGATCAGGTGGATGGCGGGTTCGCGATCACCGCGGTGAAGCTGATTCTCAAGGCGAAAATCCCGGGGGCGACGCAGGAGCAGTTTGAAGAGCTCAGCAACAAGGCCAAGGAAGGGTGCCCGGTGTCGAAAGTGCTGAATGCGAAGATTACGCTTGAGGCTTCGTTGGTCAGCTAATTCGACTCTTACCGGTCTGACGCTATCGCGAGCAGGCTCACTCCTACAGGGGATCTCGGTTGTTCACAATTGTTGTGCCCACTGGAGATCAACTGTAGGAGTGAGCCTGCTCGCGATAGCAATCTGACAATCACTGCCGATCCAACACCGTAAACACAACTTATGAGCGAAGTCAGAACCCTCGCTGTAAAAGTATGGTCGAATCAATGACAGCAGCTTCAGCGCACGCCCGTGCGCGCTGCCTCAGGGAGCTTCACTCATGAAACGTATTGGCTTGGCGATTCTCTGCAGTGCACTGGCCACCTCGGTAATTGCGGCACCCAAAGACTGCGAAGAACTCAAGAAAGAGATCGAAATCAAGATTCAGGCTAAAGCAGTGCCGTCCTATACACTGGAAATCGTAACCAAGGAAGAAGCTGCGAAACATGACATCGCCATGGTGGTCGGTTCATGTGAGAACGGCACCAAAGCGATCATCTACCAGAAAAACGACAGCTGAAACATTTCACATGATGCAGTTGTAGTCACGATCTTCGGCAACGATTTCGCGCTTGGCGTTGTACAGCCGGGCACTCGGAGTGAACCCCAGCGAACGCCCCTCCAGCACATAACGCTGCCCGGCCTCGAAATGGTCATAGCGGATGTACAGATAGCACAGCCGCTCCACCGGGCCGTTCATCAAGCTGCCGCCACCACCAAACACTTCGAAATCGAACCGCACGCGCAGTTCGTGACTGCCGGGGGTGACCTGAAAGTAGCGCCCGTCATTCAGTCGCTGTTTGTCGAGACGCTCGGCCATCAGCACTTTACCGCCGGGTGTCGGCGTCGAAAAATCGACCCAGGCCATGTGCGGATCGGCCGGGGGCAAAGGCGTCTGACAACCGGCCAAAAGACCGGCAGCGAGCAACAACAGCAACTGGCGCATGATGAATATCCACGGATGTGAATCCTCAGCATAGCGCCGATCAGGTGCGCTGACAGCCTGCCGGTGTGCCTTGACCTACCACTTTGCGCTGCTCGTCATAAAGCTTGGCCCATGGTCGAAAGCCGATACTGCCGGCCTGCAACTGATAACGCTGGCCGGCGTTGAAGTCCTTGAATTTCACGCTCAACAGGCAATCGCGCCACAGCGGCTCAGCGTCGGGACCGATATTGGTCGCCTCCACCGGAAACTGATAACGCACCTTCAACTCATGGCTGCCTGGCTGCACTTCGAAGTAACGTTTGTCGTCGGTCACGCTGCTATCGACCTTCAGCGCTTGCAACGACGTGTCCTGCTGCCGGGCATCAAGGTCGATCCAGGCTTGCGAAGGGTCGGGATCGGGCATTCCGAAATTGGCACAACCGGCCAGCGTCAGCAGGCCCCCTGTCAGCATCAATATGCGCATAGCGGTGCTCCTTTAGGCGGGATAGTCTTGCGGGCAGACTCTCCGGGGGATTTCTTATTTTGATCAGGCCGTTTCCAAGCCTTGGGTTACTTGATCGCGTTTTTCGGGTTTTGTTTCCGGGTGTGTTGTTTTTGTTGCTCAACGGTTGCGCCAGCGTCAGCTATTACGCTCAGTTGGCCAGCGGTCAGTTGCAATTGCTGCGGGCGCGTGAGCCTGTGGAGCAGGTGATCAACGACCCTAGCCGCGACGCGACACTGCGCGCGCACCTGGCTCAATCTCAGAAGGCCCGCGCCTTTGCCAGCGAGCATCTGCACTTGCCGGACAACCAGAGCTATCGTCTTTACGCCGACATCCATCGCCCGTACGTGGTGTGGAATGTGTTCGCCACGCAGGAGTTTTCCCTGACGCCGCAGAATCATTGCTTCCCGATTGCCGGGTGTGTGGCCTATCGCGGCTATTACAGTCAGAGCGCCGCGCGCGGCGAAGCGGCAATCCAGCGATTGCAGGGCATGGACGTGTCGATTGGCGGCGTTGAGGCCTATTCGACGCTGGGCTGGTTCAACGACCCGATCCTTAATTCGATGATGGGCTGGGGTGATGAGCGCCTGGCCACGTTGATCTTTCATGAGCTGGCGCATCAGCGCTTTTACGTGAAGGACGACACCGAGTTCAACGAATCCTTCGCCTCGTTTGTCGAGCAGGAAGGCACGCGGCAGTGGCGGGCGTTTCGTGGGTTGCCGGCGGACACCGATTCGCGGCTGAAGCAGCGTGATCAGTTTATTGAGTTGGTACTCGATACCCGCTCACGGCTGGAGAAGCTTTATGCACAGCCATTAGCCGCCGAACAGATGCGCGAACGCAAAGCAGCCGAGTTCGAACGGTTTCGCCGGGACTATCGGGTGAAGCGAGACACCCAGTGGGCCGGGAACAAGCGTTACGACGCTTGGGTGAACGCGCCGCTGAACAATGCGCGGTTGCTGCCGTTTGGGCTTTATGACCAGTGGGTGCCGGCGTTTGCGGCGTTGTTCAAAAAGGTCGGGGGGGATTGGATGAGGTTTTATGCGGAGGTGGAGAAGTTAGGGGAGCTGCCGGCCGCCGAGCGCAAAGCGGCGCTGAAAGCGTTGGCTGACTCTCAGACCTTTCGTGGCTGAATTGGCCTCATCGCTGGCAAGCCAGCTCCCACAGGGACAGCGGTGAACCTGAGTACATCACTCACCTGTGGGAGCTGGCTTGCCAGCGATGGCGTACTGATCAGCGCTGCAGAAACGCCTGATGCAACGCGTCCAGCGTTTCAAAGTGATAAGCCGGCGCCTCCGCGCTCAACTCTTCAAAACTGCCAAACCCATAACCGACCGCCGCCGCATCCAGGCCATTGCTGCGCGCCCCGATCAGGTCATGCTTACGATCGCCGATCATCAGCGTATTCGCCGGGTCCAGCCCTTCTTCCGCCATCAAGTGCGCAATCAACTCAACCTTGTTGGTGCGCGTGCCGTCCAGCTCGCTGCCATAGATCACCTTGAAGTGCCGGGCGAAATCAAAGTGCCGGGCAATCTCACGGGCAAATTCCCACGGCTTCGAGGTGGCGATGTACAACTGCCGTCCTTGGCCACTGAGGGTTTCCAGCAAGGGCGTCACGCCCTCAAATACGCGGTTTTCATACAGGCCGGTGACCTTGAAGCGTTCGCGATAAAAATTCACCGCCTGCCACGCCTTGGCCTCGTCAAACTCATAGAACTGCATAAATGCCTGCAACAACGGCGGGCCGATGAAGTGCTCGAGTTTGCTCAGATCCGGCTCATCGATACCGAGCTTGGCAAGGGCGAACTGGATGGAACGGGTGATGCCCTCACGCGGGTCGGTCAGGGTGCCATCGAGGTCGAACAGTACGGTCTGGTAATGCATGAGAAATCCTGAGCAGGTGTAAGGCGATTCAGAGCTGGTCGTAGCCTTCGGCCAGATGCAGGTCCTTGAGTTTCACGTAGTTCGCCGCGCTGTAGGTGAAGAAGGCTTTTTCCTTGTCGGTGAGTTCCCGCACCTGTTTTACCGGGCTGCCGACATAAAGGAAGCCACTTTGCAGCCGTTTGCCCGGCGGCACCAGGCTGCCGGCACCGATGATCACATCGTCTTCGACCACCGCGCCATCCATGACAATGCTGCCCATGCCGATCAATACGCGGCTACCGACGGTACAACCATGCAGCATCACTTTATGGGCGATGGTCACGTCATCGCCGATCAGCAGCGGAAAACCGTCCGGATTGAACGGACCGGCATGGGTGATGTGCAGCACGCAACCGTCCTGGACGCTGGTGCGCGCACCGATGCGGATGCGGTGCATGTCGCCGCGGATCACGGTCAACGGCCAGACCGAGCTGTCTTCGCCGATTTCGACGTCGCCGATGACCACTGCCGAGCCATCGACAAACGCGCCCTTGCACAGGCGTGGGGTGTGATTCTGGTACTTGCGAACGGACACGATAATTTCTCTCTCTGTCGCCGATAGCTGCGGTGAATGCCGATTGTAATTAAGATGGGGCAATGTTTCCCCAGCCAAGGTGCCAACCGTGAGCGTGAACAACCCTCTGCTGCAGTCCTACGACCTGCCACCGTTCTCCACGATCCGTGCCGAACACGTCCTGCCCGCCATCGAAACGATCCTGGCCGACAACCGCGCCGCCATTGCCGAAATCCTCAAGACCCAAGTCCAGAATCCAACCTGGGCCGGTCTGGTGTTGGCGATGGACGAACTCAATGACCGCCTCGGCGCTGCCTGGAGCCCGGTCAGCCACCTCAATGCCGTGTGCAACAGCGCCGAACTGCGCGAAGCCTACGAGTCGTGCCTGCCGGCCCTGAGCGCCTACTCCACCGAGATGGGCCAGAACCGCGAACTGTTCCAGGCTTATGAAGCGCTGGCCAACAGCCCGGAAGCCGCCGGCTTCGACGTGGCGCAAAAGACTATTCTGGAACACGCCCTGCGTGACTTCCGTCTGTCGGGTATCGACCTGCCGGAAGCCGAGCAAAAGCGCTATGCCGAAGTGCAGAGCAAACTGTCCGAGCTGGGCAGCCGCTTCTCCAATCAACTGCTCGACGCCACGCAGGCGTGGACCAAGCACGTCACCGACGAAGCCGCCCTCGCCGGCCTGACCGATTCGGCCAAGGCGCAGATGGCGGCCGCCACACAGGCCAAAGGCCTCGACGGCTGGCTGATCACCCTGGAATTCCCAAGCTACTACGCGGTGATGACCTACGCGCAAGACCGCGCACTGCGCGAAGAAGTCTACGCCGCCTACTGCACCCGCGCCTCGGATCAAGGCCCGAACGCCGGTCAGAACGACAATGGCCCGGTGATGGAAGAGATCCTCGACCTGCGTCAGGAGCTGGCCAAGCTGCTGGGTTTCGCCAGCTTCTCCGAGCTGAGCCTGGCGACGAAAATGGCCGAGTCCAGCGATCAGGTGCTGAGCTTCCTGCGTGATCTGGCCAAGCGCAGCAAGCCGTTTGCCGCACAGGATCTGCAACAGCTGCGCGCCTACGCCGCCGAACAGGGCTGCGCAGACCTGCAAAGCTGGGACAGCGGTTTCTACGGCGAGAAACTGCGTGAGCAACGCTACAGCGTCGCCCAGGAAACCCTGCGCGCCTACTTCCCGATCGACAAAGTGCTGGGCGGTCTGTTTGCCATCGTTCAGCGCCTGTACGGCATCGAAATCGCCGAGCAGAAAGGCTTCGATACCTGGCACCCGGACGTGCGCCTGTTTGAAATCAAAGAAAACGGCCAGCACGTCGGCCGCTTCTTCTTCGACCTCTATGCCCGCGCCAACAAGCGTGGCGGTGCATGGATGGACGGCGCCCGTGACCGTCGCCGCACTGTCGACGGCGTGCTGCAAAGCCCGGTGGCCAATCTGGTGTGCAACTTCACCCCGGCCGACAGCGGCAAGCCTGCGCTGCTGACTCATGATGAAGTGACCACGCTGTTCCACGAATTCGGTCATGGTCTGCATCACCTGCTGACCCGCGTTGATCACGCTGGCGTTTCCGGCATCAACGGTGTCGCGTGGGACGCGGTCGAGCTGCCAAGCCAGTTCATGGAAAACTGGTGCTGGGAGCCGGAAGGCCTCGCGCTGATTTCCGGTCACTACGAAAGCGGCGAGCCGCTGCCCCAGGACCTGCTGGAAAAGATGCTCGCGGCGAAGAACTTCCAGTCCGGCCTGATGATGGTCCGTCAGCTGGAATTCTCGCTGTTCGACTTCGAGCTGCACGCCACCCACGGTGACGGCCGCAGCGTGCTGCAAGTGCTCGAAGGCGTGCGTGACGAGGTGTCGGTGATGCGCCCACCGGCCTACAACCGCTTCCCGAACAGTTTTGCGCACATCTTCGCCGGGGGTTATGCGGCGGGTTACTACAGCTACAAGTGGGCTGAAGTGCTCTCGGCCGATGCCTTCTCGAAGTTCGAAGAGGACGGCGTGCTCAACGCTGAAACCGGTCGTGCCTTCCGCGAAGCGATTCTGGCGCGCGGTGGTTCGCAGGCGCCGATGGTGCTGTTCGTCGACTTCCGTGGCCGTGAGCCGTCGATTGACGCACTCTTGCGCCACAGCGGCCTGAGTGAGGACGCGGCAGCATGAGTGAGGCACCTGTGATTACCAAGAAGCGCTTTATCGCCGGGGCGGTCTGCCCGGCGTGCAGCGAGCCGGACAAGTTGATGATGTGGAACGAGGACAGCGTGCCGCACCGTGAATGTGTGGCCTGCGGTTACTCGGACACGCTGAACGAGCAAGGGCTGTCGGTACCGAAAGAACTGGGCACGCGGGTCAACACCAGTGCATTGAACAAACCTGCGCCGGACAAGACCGTGCAGGCGGTGCAGTTCTTTCCGAATCCGAAGCTGAAGAAAAAGTCCGAGGACTGAGCTGCGACTGGAAAACCTTCCACGATGCAACGTCGTGGAAGGTCGTGGATTACTTCAGATTGACTGACTGAAACCAGCTCTTCATCGAGCAGGTGGCGAACGCGCTGGTGCTGCAATCACCATTGGCCAGCGCTGTGCGCAGTTTGTCGACATCGGCCTGCATTACATAGCGGACACTGTCGCGAAAGTGCCCACTCTCACCGAAACCGCCCTGGGTCATCTCGCTCAAGGCGTCTTCTTTACTCCAGCCCTGCACCACCACGCGGTACATCGCCGCCATCAGGCCGGTGCGGTCGGAGCCGTGTTTGCAGTGCATCAACACCGGACCCTTGGCTTCGGCAGACTGAATAGCCCGCAGGGTCTTGAGCACGTCGGCGTCGTCAACGTGATTGGTCCGATACGGCAGTTGCACCTGGTTAATGTCCGGCTCGGACAACCAATTACTGTCGGCTTCCGGGAGGAAGTTGATCACCGTGGCGACCTTGAGATTTTTCAGTAACGGTACGGCGCCGCCATCCGGCAATGCGCTGCGATAGAGCGTCGGCGACATCTGGAACAGGTTGTATTGCACTTCGACCGGTTGCGCCCAATCAGTGGGACGGGCCGTCGCTGTCGCAGTCGCAGTCGCAGTCGCAGTCGCCGCAGCCTGGGCTGGCAGCCAGTGCAACAGCGCGACAAGCGATAAACACAAAGCAGGGAACAAACGCACTCGGGACATGCTGGGGTAACCGTGTCGGGGTTCATCGGTGATAGGAGCCGCAGCTTCGGCGTTGCGCGGTCAAAGCCCTGTGAGGCGCTTGTCAAAGAATTGTGAATGGACACTGTTTCATTCATCGCCACTCAGAAAACCGGTGTTTTTTCCGATGAATCGGTTCATCGAGAAGCTTAGCCTGCTACCATTTGTCACATGATGTTGCAGGCGCGTCCCCTTTTCCTGGGTCAGACCGCTGTTGTCGCGACGAAAAATCCTCAAGCCGCTCGCAGAAGCGGCTGTCCCTTAATGCCTGATGAGGTGCACCACCATGTCTGATGAAAATCGAGACAACCCGCGGCGTGAGTTTTTGCGCAAATCCCTGACCCTGATCCCGGTGGTCACCCTGGCCGGCACCGGTCTGGGCAGTAGCGTGCTGCAAGCGGCGCCCGAAGCCGCACCCACTGCACCCGCGCCGCAACCGGTCCGCGCTGATGCCGGGGTTTATCAGCCGAGCTACTTCACCGCCGAAGAATGGGCATTCATCAATGCCGCCGTCGCGCAGTTGATCCCCAACGATGCCCAAGGCCCGGGTGCGCTCGAAGCCGGCGTGCCGGAATACATCGACCGGCAGATGAACACGCCGTACGCCGCCGGTGCCCTTTGGTACATGCAAGGCCCGTTTAATGCCGACGCCGCGCCGGAAATGGGCTGGCAGAGCAAACTGGTGCCCAAAGAGATCTATCGCCTCGGCATTGCCGCCACGGATCAGTGGGCAAAATCCCTCAACGGTAAAGTATTTGCTGAGCAAGACAGCGCTACCCGAGACGATTTGCTCAAGCAACTTGAAGCGGGCAAGCCGCAATTCGATGCGGTGCCGGCGAAGATTTTCTTCAATCTGCTGCTGCAAAACACCAAGGAAGGGTTCTTCTGCGACCCGATCCACGGTGGCAACAAAGGCATGGTCGGCTGGACCATGATCGGCTTCCCCGGCGCCCGCGCCGATTTCATGGATTGGGTGGAACGCAACGAGCAATACCCCTTCCCGGCAGTTTCGATTCGCGGCGAGAGGGCGTAAGCATGGCAACGGTAATGAAGAAGGTTGACGCAGTCATCGTTGGTTTTGGCTGGACCGGCGCGATCATGGCCAAGGAGCTGACCGAAGCGGGTCTCAACGTGCTGGCGCTGGAGCGCGGGCCGATGCAGGACACCTACCCCGACGGCAACTATCCCCAGGTGATCGACGAACTCACCTACAGCGTGCGCAAAAAACTCTTTCAGGACATCTCCAAAGAGACGGTCACTATTCGCCACAGCGTTAACGACATCGCCCTGCCGAACCGCCAGTTGGGCGCGTTTCTGCCCGGCAATGGTGTTGGCGGCGCCGGTCTGCACTGGTCGGGCGTGCACTTTCGCGTCGACCCGATCGAATTGCGCATGCGCAGCCATTACGAAGAGCGCTACGGCAAAAGCTTTATCCCCAAGGACATGACTATCCAGGACTTCGGCGTCAGCTATGAAGAACTGGAGCCGTTCTTCGATTTCGCCGAAAAAGTCTTCGGCACCTCGGGCCAGGCCTGGACCGTGAAGGGCCAACTGGTCGGTCAAGGCAAGGGCGGCAACCCGTACGCACCGGATCGCTCCAACCCGTTTCCGCTGGAGGCGCAGAAGAACACGGTATCCGCACAGCTGTTCGGTAAAGCGGCGACAGAAGTCGGTTACAAACCCTACAACCTGCCGTCCGCGAACACCTCCGGGCCGTACACCAATCCTTACGGTGCGCAGATGGGCCCGTGCAACTTCTGCGGTTTTTGCAGCGGTTATGTCTGCTACATGTACTCCAAGGCTTCGCCAAACGTGAACATTCTGCCGGCGCTGAAACCTTTGCCGAATTTCGAGTTGCGACCTAACTCGCACGTGCTGCGGGTCAACCTCGACAGCACGAAATCCAAAGCCACCGGCGTGACCTACATCGACGGCCAGGGTCGCGAAATCGAGCAACCGGCGGATCTGGTGATTCTCGGCGCGTTCCAGTTGCACAACGTGCGTCTGATGCTGCTCTCCGGCATCGGCAAGCCGTACGACCCGATCAGCGGCGAAGGCGTGGTCGGGCGTAACTTCGCCTACCAGAACATGGCGACCATCAAGGCGTTCTTCGACAAGGACACCCACACCAACAACTTCATCGGCGCCGGCGGCAACGGCGTGGCGCTGGACGATTTCAACGCCGACAACTTCGACCACGGCCCGCACGGCTTTGTCGGCGGCTCGCCGATGTGGGTCAACCAGGCCGGCAGCCGGCCGATTGCCGGCACCTCGAACCCGCCAGGCACCCCGGCCTGGGGCAGTGACTGGAAACGCGCGACCGCTGATTACTACACCCACCAGGTGTCGATGGACGCCCACGGCGCGCATCAGTCTTATCGGGGCAACTACCTTGATCTCGATCCGGTGTACCGCGATGCCTACGGCTTGCCGCTGCTGCGGATGACCTTCGACTGGCAGGAAAACGACATCAAGATGAACCGCTTCATGGTCGAGAAAATGGGCAAGGTCGCCGAAGCGATGGGGCCGAAAGCCATTGCCGTGATCGGCAAGAAAGTCGGCGATCACTTCAACACCGCCTCTTACCAGACCACCCACCTCAACGGTGGCGCAATCATGGGCACTGATCCGAAGAAGAGTGCGCTGAACCGCTACCTGCAGAGTTGGGACGTGCATAACGTCTTCGTTCCGGGTGCCTCGGCGTTCCCGCAAGGCCTGGGTTACAACCCGACCGGCCTGGTTGCCGCACTGACCTACTGGTCGGCGAAGGCAATCCGCGAGCAGTACCTGAAAAACCCCGGCCCGCTGGTTCAGGCTTAAGGAGCGATGACCATGAAAAATCTCGTTATCGCGACCCTGGCGCTGCTCGGCAGTGCCTCCACTCATGCGGCCGACGTTGATCAAAGCTTGATCAAACAGGGCGAATACCTCGCCCGCGCCGGTGACTGCGTGGCCTGCCACACCGCTAAGGGTGGCAAACCGTTCGCCGGTGGCCTGCCGATGGAAACGCCGATCGGCACGATTTACTCGACCAACATCACCCCGGACAAGACCGGCGTCGGCGAATACAGCTTCGAAGACTTCGATCAGGCCGTGCGCCATGGCGTCGCCAAAAACGGCAGTACGTTGTACCCGGCGATGCCGTATCCGTCCTACGCCCGTGTCAGCGAAACCGACATGCAAGCGCTGTACGCCTACTTCATGCACGGCGTAGAACCGGTGGCGCAAGAGAACAAGGCCAGTGATATTCCATGGCCGTTGAGCATGCGCTGGCCGCTGATGGGCTGGCGCTGGATGTTTGCGCCGAAGGTCGAGGACTACAAAACGACAAGTGCCGACCCGGTGATCGACCGTGGTGCCTATCTGGTCGAAGGCCTTGGCCATTGCGGCGCTTGCCATACGCCGCGCGCTCTGACCATGCAGGAAAAATCCCTGAGCGCTGCCGATGGCAGCAACTTCCTCGCCGGCAGTGCGCCGCTGGAAGGCTGGATCGCCAAGAGCCTGCGCGGCGATCACAAGGATGGCCTCGGCAGCTGGAGCGAGGAGCAACTGGTGCAGTTCCTCAAGACCGGTCGCAGCGATCGCAGCGCCGTGTTCGGCGGCATGAGTGATGTGGTCACCCACAGCATGCAATACATGACCGACGCGGATCTGACCGCAATTGCCCGCTACCTCAAGTCGTTGCCGGCCAGTGATCCGAACGATCATCCGCATCAGTACGACGAGAAAGCGGCGAAAGCCCTATGGAATGGCGATGACAGTCAGCGTGGCGCTGCGGTGTACATCGACAACTGCGCGGCGTGCCACCGCACCGATGGCCACGGTTACACCCGGGTATTCCCGGCGCTGGCGGGTAATCCGGTGCTGCAATCGGAAGACCCGACTTCGTTGATCCACATCGTGCTCAAGGGCGGCACGTTGCCGGCGACGCACACGGCACCGTCGACCTTCACCATGCCGGGCTTCGCCTGGCGCCTGTCGGATCAGGAAGTGGCGGATGTGGTGAGCTTCATCCGTGGCAGTTGGGGTAATAAAGGTGCGCCGGTTGACGCTGAGGATGTGGCCAATCTGCGCAAGAACGATATGCAGACGACTTCCGGGGATGATTTGGGGCAAGTCACCACGCATAACTGACGGATGTGATTGATACGCCGCTGGCACGGTTCGACTTTTCGTGTGGTGTCAGCGGCCAATCAACGCTTGGACTGAAAGCCTTTGAACTGCACGAATGCATCGGCCAACTGCAGATAAAGCTTCTCGTCGTATTTGTCGGTGTCGCCATCGCCGTCAGTATCGATGGCGTCTTCGGAGATCAAGTCATAACGGCCATTGGCCTGCGACGACGAAGCAAAAAGCGAATAGTCGTAATCCATCATTTCGGTCGCGTCTTCACTGTAGTGATAAAACGCGATTTCCGGACTTCCATCTCGATCCATATCCGCAATTTCCAGCAGTATTCTGATAGCCATGGATGAAACCCTTCAGATTGATTGCGTGTTTGAGATTAGGCTTGGCGAGAATTCCGGTCTACTGTCAGAGTTGACAGGGTGTATGCCCAGCCAGCCCTTGACTGATCACCTTCCATTCACAGTGTCTTCTTCTAAAACAATAAAGCCCTGCATGAATTTTCATGCAGGACTTTATTGTTATTTGTTTGCGACTCTTGCACTTTCAATTACGGATTAACGATACTTACATAAGCCTTGGCCAATGCAATCAACTTCGCCTTGTCGTCGTTATCAATATCGCCATCACCGTCTACATCTTTCTTGTTGTTACGAATAGTGAATGTCTTGCCACGGTCGCTGGACACCGCCACCACGTAGATCGAATCGACCAGCCCCTCGGTGGGCAGCTCTTCCTCGGCATTCCAGCCCAACTCCTTACGGGCCAGTTGCATGGAAACAATAGTATTTGGCTCCGACGCATTCGGCAGCATCAACTGCAAGAACACACCACGTTGATTGAGATAAGACACGAATTAAATCCTTTTTAATTTAGTTATCGGCCAAGTGCCGATAGAAGTAACCAAGACTATATTCGATAACTTGTCGCGACAACGGGGCATATGTATCTCGGATTGTACTTTGCACTTATATATAAACTTTTCCAGTCAGCAAGTTTCCCATCGCTGAACGGTACTGGATCACAGTGGCCCCGCTCATGTACTGTATGCATATACAGATCAGGAGCCTGCCCAAATGATCAATCCTCTACCGCCTCGCGGTCGCGGCACCGCCAGCAACCCGCACAACCGCTTCGCGCCGAACCGATCGGTGGCCGAGGATGACGGCTGGTACCAGGAAGTGCCGCTGACTCAAGGCACCGAGGTGATGATCGAAACCGCAAAGACCATCATCACCCGCAACACATCTCCCGATCTGCCCTTCGACCGCTCGATCAATCCTTATCGCGGCTGCGAGCATGGCTGCATCTATTGCTACGCACGGCCCAGCCACGCCTATTGGGACATGTCACCGGGGCTGGACTTCGAAACCAGGCTGATCGCCAAGACCAACGCCGCCCAGGTGCTGGAAGAACAGCTCGGAAAGAAAGGCTATCAATGCGCGCCGATCAACCTGGGTTCCAATACCGATCCGTATCAGCCGATCGAGCGCGAACACAAAATCACCCGCCAGACCCTCGAAGTGCTGCTGCGTTATAGGCACCCAGTGACCATCGTCACCAAAGGCTCGCTGATTCTTCGCGATCTAGATCTGCTGACCGAGTTGGCCGAACAACGGCTGGTCGCGGTGATGATCAGCCTGACCACACTCGATGATGAGCTCAAACGCATCCTCGAACCGCGCGCCGCGGCACCCAAAGCGCGCTTGCGCGCCATTCGGGTCATGCGCGAGGCCGGCATTCCGGTCGGCGTGCTGTGTTCGCCGATGATTCCGATGATCAACGACAGTGAAATCGAAAACCTGCTCAGCGAAGCCCACGCAGCCGGTGCGCAAAGCGCGGCGTACATGATGCTGCGCCTGCCGCTGGAGGTGGCGCCGTTGTTCGAGGAATGGCTGGCGGCGCACTATCCGCAACGCGCCGCACACGTGCTGAGCCTGATCCGCCAGAGCCGTGGCGGCGAGCTCTACGACAGCCGTTTCGGCGCACGCATGCGCGGCGAAGGGGTATTTGCCGACCTGCTCGCGCAGCGTTTTGCCAAAGCCATCAAGCGTCTTGGCATGAATCAGCGCGAAGGCTATAACCTCGATTGCACGGCCTTCTGTCCGCCGGGTCGCCAGATGTCGTTGATTTAGCGACAATTGGCCTATGGTTGAGGGGTGGGAATCCTTCCGCCGAAATCACCCAGTCACGTTTTTTGTGACCTGGAACACACGTTCTAGAGCGTTTGATTCAGTTTGAGTTAAGTTTCGGCGGCTACCTTGTTCATCGAGTGACTGACGGGTCGGGATGACCCGGATGTTTTAAACAGCCACTGGCTTCATACCGGAATACATGGGAATGACTCCCCTAATCCGCCAAAGAGGATGAATCATGAGTGACAAGGATAAACAGCCGTTGGCTGCGTCGGCGCAAACCCCTGAAGCGGAATCCGCCGATGCAGCGCTGCGACAGATCGTAGACGGCTTTTTGCATTTTCATCATGAGGTCTTCCCACAGCAGGAAGAGCTCTTCAAGAAACTCGCCACGGCGCAGGCGCCCAAGGCGATGTTCATTACCTGCGCCGACTCGCGCATCGTCCCTGAGCTGATTACCCACAGCTCGCCCGGCGATCTGTTCGTGACCCGTAACGTCGGCAATGTTGTGCCGCCGTACGGGCAGATGAACGGCGGCGTTTCCACCGCAATCGAATACGCGGTATTGGCGCTCGGCGTGCAGCACATCATCATCTGCGGCCACTCCGATTGCGGCGCCATGCGTGCAGTGCTCAATCCGGACAGCCTGGAAAAAATGCCGACGGTCAAAGCCTGGCTGCGCCACGCTGAAGTCGCGAAAACCATGGTGCATGAGAACTGTAACTGCGCCGACGAAAAAGAAAGCATGCCGATCCTCACCGAGGAAAACGTCATCGCCCAACTGCAGCACTTGCGTACCCATCCTTCGGTAGCCTCGCGCATGGCGAACGGTCATCTGTTCATCCATGGCTGGGTCTACGACATCGAAACCAGCGAAATCAAAGCTTACGACGCGGATCAGGGCCGTTTCCTGCCGCTCGACGGTAGCCATCCGATTCCGGTGGCGACGCCCAAAGCGCGCTTCTAAATCTTCCTAAACATCTGTGTGGTTTGACGCCGGCCGCTGTTTCAGCGGTTCGGCGAAGCCATGCCTGAAGAAAACTTCGGGAGAATCGCCATGCGTGCGGCTCAATTGAAAGCGGTGTTGCCACGGGAGTTGCTCGCTTCAGTGGTTGTGTTTCTGGTCGCGTTGCCGCTGTGCATGGGTATCGCGATTGCGTCAGGGTTGCCACCGGCCAAGGGTTTGATCACTGGGATTATCGGTGGTCTGGTGGTCGGTTGGTTGGCGGGCTCGCCGTTGCAGGTCAGCGGGCCGGCGGCGGGGCTGGCGGTGTTGGTGTTTGAACTGGTGCGCCAGCACGGCATTGAGATGCTCGGGCCGATTCTGTTGCTTGCCGGTTTTCTGCAACTGGTCGCCGGCCGCTTGAAGCTCGGCTGCTGGTTTCGGGTTACGGCGCCAGCGGTGGTGTACGGGATGCTGGCGGGGATTGGCGTGTTGATCGTGCTGTCACAGGTGCATGTGATGCTCGATGCGTCACCGAAGCCCTCGGGGCTGGATAACCTCACGGCGTTCCCGGCTGCAGTGGCACAAGCGCTGCCGTCGTTTGGCTGGCAGGCGGGTTTGCTCGGACTGTCGACGATTGCAGTGATGTGGTTGTGGGAGAAGTTTCGCCCGCATTCGCTGCGCTTCGTTCCGGGCGCATTGCTCGGTGTCGGTCTGGCAACCGGGGCAAGTCTGTTGCTCGCTTTGCAGGTCAAACGCGTCGAGGTGCCGGCGAATCTGGCGGAGGCCATCGATTGGCTCAAACCTGCTGATCTGCTCAGTCTGGCCGATCCGACGCTGCTGATCGCCGCGTTCGCCGTGGCATTCATTGCCAGCGCCGAGACGCTGCTCTCCGCCGCAGCGGTGGATCGCATGCACAGCGGCGTGCGATCGGACTTCGACCGTGAACTGTCGGCGCAAGGGGTCGGCAACATGCTCTGCGGTCTGCTCGGTGCGCTGCCGATGACCGGGGTAATCGTGCGCAGTTCGGCCAACGTCCAGGCCGGTGCGACCACGCGTTACTCGACGATCTTCCATGGCCTGTGGCTGCTGGCGTTCGTGTTGTTGCTGTCGAGCGTGCTGCAAAGCATTCCGGTGGCGAGCCTGGCGGGGGTGCTGGTTTACACCGGGTTCAAACTGGTCGATCTCAAAGCGTTTCGAGGTCTGGGCCGTTATGGACGGATGCCGATGTTCACCTATGCGGCGACGGCGCTGGCGATCATCTTCACTGACCTGCTGACCGGGGTGTTGATCGGTTTCGGTCTGACGCTGTTGAAACTCGCGTTCAAAGCGTCGCGGTTGAAGATCAGCCTGATCGATCTGCCACAGGATGGTGAGATGGAGTTGCGTCTGGTCGGCGCGGCGACATTCCTCAAGGTGCCGGCGCTGACGCAAGTGCTGGGCAGTATTCCGCAGGGGACGACGGTGCATGTGCCGCTCAATAACCTGAGCTACATCGACCATTCGTGTCTGGAGTTGCTGGAAGAGTGGGGCCGGGCGAATGCGGCGAAGGGCTCGAAGCTGTTGATTGAGTCGCGTGGGTTGAAGCGCAGGCTTGAGGGGCGGATTCGAACTACTACCGGTATCGGCGCCGCCGGCTAAATCTTCCCGCCTGAACAAAAACCCTGTGGGAGCTGGCTTGCCAGCGAAGACGGAGTGTCAGTCACTGACAATGCTGACTGATCCACCGCTATCGCTGGCAAGCCAGCTCCCACAGGTATTTGGGTGTCGCTCAGGATTACGCGGCAGGCTGGTCCAGTTCCAGGCCCACACCCAGTCGGCGGCTCATGCACGGCCAGCGTTTCCACGCGGCGCCGGTGTCCGGGCTGCTGAGTTTTTCGCGGTAGGCTTCTACCGATTCCAGCGCAAAACTTTCGTCGTTGAGCATCTCGTCGATCGCGTGATGCACCGCTTCGTCCAGTTGGTTGGCAAATTCCTCACCGATCAATTGGTGAGCAATCAAGTTGGCGACCGTCATGTCCAAGGGGATCAGTGGCTGGCCGAAATGCTTGATGTACAGGTCGTTGACCTCTTCGACAAAACGGTGCGCCAGATAGGCTTCATCCAGCAGGCTATCCAGGCCAACGTGCCCGGCCATGATGGCTGGCGGCTGGAGGAAATACTGCTCGGCGATTTTCAGCACCGGTTTGATCTGCGATTCGATTCCCGCTTCCCTGGCGACTTCATTGGCTGCATCCAGCAGGTCTGGCACTTCATCAATGTAGGCGGCGACAAAACGCGTCAGCACACCGTTGGCGTCGGCTTCCGGCAATTGGATCGCCGGGTGTAAATGAGGCAGCTTGCTCTCCAACTGACGGGTCAGCAGGCCGGTGTCTTTTTCGTGTTGTTGGGCTTTTTGGATCTGCTCGCGCAATGCGGCGGTGTTCATGAAAACTCCAGGAAACAAGGCAATGAAATAGGGAAGACATAAGTTAGCTGGCTTACGAAAAATGCTAAGACGCATTTGTCATAATTATTTCATCCTTGATGCGCCTGCGTTATATCGGTTTGCCACCACTCGTCTGCATCCTTCTCCATTCGTGCCCTTGAACGCAAGTACCGGCTGTTTCAGTTGATTTACGTGTGCACATTGCAATTTCCCGTCGCTGTCTATACTCGCCAGTGAATGGAGTTAGCTGATGACGCCCGACTGCACCCGCAGCAAGGCCCGGCGATTCAAGTTCGTAGTCTGATGCAGCCGCTCCCTTGCCGCAGGCGAAAGCCGGCGGGATAACAAGAACGATAAGGGGAACCCGCAATGATGCGACATCCACACGTCTGGATGGGCCTCCTGTTGTGGTCGATTTTCAGTCCCGCGCATGCCGCATGGACTGTGAATATGGCGCCTGGAGCGACTGAAATCAGTCACGCAGTATTCGACCTGCACATGACCATATTCTGGATCTGTGTGGTGATCGGGATCATCGTCTTCGGCGCCATGTTCTGGTCGATGATGGTGCACCGCCGTTCTACCGGGCAGGTCGCCGCAAAATTCCACGAAAGCACCACCGTCGAAATTCTCTGGACCGTCGTACCGTTCCTGATTCTGGTAGCGATGGCCGTGCCGGCGACCGCCACCCTGATCAAGATGTACGACACCAGTGAGCCGGATATCGATATCCAGATCACCGGTTATCAGTGGAAGTGGCACTACAAATACCTGGGTCAGGACGTCGAGTTCTTCAGCAATCTGGCCACCCCCGCCGAGCAGATCCACAACAAGGAAACCAAGGGCGAGCACTACTTGCTCGAGGTCGACAAGCCATTGGTGCTGCCGACCGGGGCCAAAGTGCGCTTCCTTGTGACTTCTGCCGACGTTATTCACTCCTGGTGGGTACCGGCCTTTGCGGTGAAACGCGATGCGATTCCGGGGTTCGTCAACGAGGCGTGGACGCGCATCGACAAGCCCGGCATCTACCGTGGTCAATGCGCCGAACTGTGCGGCAAGGATCACGGCTTCATGCCGATCGTGGTCGAGGTCAAGGACAAGGCCGACTACGACAAGTGGCTCGCCGAGCGCAAAGCCGAAGCCGCGCAGCTTAAAGAGCTGACCAGCAAGGAATGGACCCTCGACGAACTCAAGGAACGTGGCGACAAGGTCTACCACACCACCTGCGTTGCCTGTCACCAGGCCGAAGGCCAGGGCCTGCCACCGATGTTCCCGGCGCTCAAAGGCTCGAAAATCGCCACCGGCCCGATCAAGGATCACCTGAGTATTGTCTTCCACGGCAAGCCCGGTACCGCCATGGCGGCGTTCGGCAAGCAGCTGTCGGAAGTCGATATCGCAGCGGTCGTGACCTACGAACGTAACGCCTGGGGCAACAACAAAGGCGACATGGTCACGCCAAAAGAAGTGCTGGAGCTGAAACAGGCGGAAAGCAAATGAGCCGGTCTATCGCGTACCTCGTGAACCGGCCGGGGCAACGCGCCCCGGCCTGCCCCGTCCACTCACGTAAAGGAGACCGGCCATGAGCGCTGTCATTGATGACCATGGTCATGCCGACCACGCCCACGGCCCCGCCAAAGGCCTGATGCGCTGGGTGCTGACCACCAACCACAAGGACATCGGCACGCTGTACCTGTGGTTTGCGTTCTCCATGTTCCTGCTCGGCGGCACGTTCGCGATGGTGATTCGCGCCGAACTGTTCCAGCCCGGATTGCAGATCGTCGAACCGGCGTTCTTCAACCAGATGACTACCATGCACGGTCTGGTGATGGTCTTCGGTGCGGTGATGCCGGCCTTCGTCGGCCTCGCCAACTGGATGATCCCGTTGATGATCGGCGCGCCGGACATGGCCCTGCCACGGATGAACAACTTCAGCTTCTGGCTGCTGCCGGCGGCGTTCCTGATCCTGGTGTCGACCCTGTTCACCCCCGGTGGCGGGCCGAACTTTGGCTGGACGTTCTACGCGCCGCTGTCGACGACCTACGCGCCGGAAAGCGTGACGTTCTTCATCTTCGCCATCCACTTGATGGGGATCAGTTCGATCATGGGCGCGATCAACGTGGTCGCGACCATCCTCAACCTGCGCGCCCCCGGCATGACCCTGATGAAAATGCCGCTGTTCGTCTGGACTTGGCTGATCACCGCGTTCCTGCTGATCGCGGTAATGCCGGTGCTGGCCGGGTGCGTGACGATGATGCTGATGGACATCCACTTCGGCACCAGTTTTTTCAGTGCTGCCGGTGGCGGTGACCCGGTGCTGTTCCAGCATGTGTTCTGGTTCTTCGGCCATCCCGAGGTGTACATCATGATTCTGCCGGCCTTCGGCGCGGTCAGCTCGATCATCCCGACCTTCTCGCGCAAGCCGCTGTTCGGCTATACCTCGATGGTCTACGCCACGGCGAGCATTGCGTTCCTGTCGTTCATTGTCTGGGCGCACCACATGTTCGTGGTCGGCATTCCGCTGGTGGGCGAGCTGTTCTTCATGTACGCGACGCTGTTGATCGCGGTGCCAACCGGGGTGAAGGTGTTCAACTGGGCCAGCACCATGTGGCAAGGCTCGCTGACCTTCGAGACGCCGATGCTGTTTGCCGTGGCGTTCGTGATCCTGTTCTCCATCGGCGGTTTCTCCGGACTGATGCTGGCCATCGCCCCGGCGGACTTCCAGTATCAGGACACCTACTTTGTGGTCGCGCACTTCCACTACGTGCTGGTGCCCGGGGCGATCTTCGGGATCTTCGCCTCAACCTACTACTGGCTGCCAAAATGGACCGGCCACATGTATGACGAAACCCTCGGCAAGCTGCATTTCTGGCTGTCGTTTGTCGGCATGAACCTGACCTTCTTCCCGATGCACTTCGTCGGTCTTGCGGGAATGCCGCGACGGATTCCGGACTACAACCTGCAGTTCGCCGACTTCAACATGGTCTCCTCGATTGGCGCGTTCATGTTCGGCGCCACGCAGATCTTCTTCCTGTTCATCGTGATCAAGACCATTCGCGGCGGTCCGCCAGCACCGGCCAAGCCTTGGGATGGTGCGGAAGGTCTGGAGTGGAGCGTGCCGTCACCGGCGCCTTATCACACCTTCACCACACCGCCGGAAGTGAAATGAAACGCCTGACTTTTGTAGGAGTGAGCCTGCTCACGATGGCGGTGTGTCAGGCACACCGCGGTGGACCCATCGCGAGCAGGCTCACTCCTACAGGGTTTGGTGGGGAGGCATGAACCATGGCTGACTCGATCTCGCTGAAAAAACTCGTCACCCGTCTGCTCGGGGTGGTGGTGGCGATGTTTGTCTTCGGCTTTGCCCTAGTGCCGATCTACGACGTGATGTGCAAAGCCTTCGGCATCAATGGCAAGACCGGTGGGCAGTACGAGGGCGAGCAGGTCGTCGACACTTCGCGCCAGGTGCGTGTGCAGTTTTTGTCGACCAACAACGTCGACATGCCGTGGGACTTTTATCCCAAGCATGACGAACTCACTGCCAACCCCGGCGCGGTCAACGAGATGATCTTCATCGCGCGCAATCCCACCGACAAACCGATGAGTGCGCAAGCCGTGCCGAGCATCGCGCCGAGCAACGCGGCGGCGTATTTCCACAAGACCGAATGCTTTTGTTTTACCCAGCAGGTGCTGCAACCCGGTCAGCAGATCGAGATGCCGGTGCGCTTCATTGTTGACCGCGACATGCCCAAGGATGTGAAGCACCTGACGCTGTCCTACACGCTGTTCGATATCACCGCCCGACATCCACCGGTGGCTGTAAACACTGGCGGTTGAGCGTGCCCGATAAGGAGAACAATAAATGGCAACTCATGAGCACTATTACGTTCCGGCCCAGAGCAAATGGCCGATCATCGCCACTTTCGGCATGGCCATTACCGTGTACGGCCTGGCCGTCTGGTTCAACGATCTGAAGGCGACGCGTCCGGAATCCCACGGCCCGTACATCTTTTTCGTTGGCAGCCTGTTGCTGGCGTACATGCTGTTCGGCTGGTTCGGTACGGTGATCAAGGAAAGCCGCGCAGGGCTCTACAGCGCGCAACTGGATCGCTCGTTCCGCTGGGGCATGAGTTGGTTCATCTTCTCTGAAGTGATGTTCTTCGTCGCCTTCTTCGGTGCGCTGTTTTATGTGCGCCACGTCTCCGGGCCGGCGCTCGGCGGTGAAGGCACCAAAGGCATCGCCCATATGCTGTGGCCGAACTTTCAGTTCACCTGGCCGCTACTGCACACGCCGGACCCGAAACTGTTCCCGCCGCCCAAGGACGTCATCAGCCCGTGGGGCCTGCCGCTGATCAACACGATCCTGCTGGTCAGCTCCAGCGTGACCATCACCATCGCCCACCATGCCTTGAAGAAGGGCCATCGCGGCGCGCTGAAAATCTGGCTGGCGATCACCGTGCTGCTCGGCTGCGCGTTTCTCGGTTTCCAGGCTGAGGAATACATTCACGCCTATCACGAACTGGGGCTGACCCTCGGTTCGGGCATTTATGGCGCGACGTTCTTCATGCTCACCGGTTTCCACGGTGCCCACGTGACCATCGGCACGATCATTCTGTTTGTGATGCTGATGCGCATCATGAAGGGCCACTTCGACAACGAGCACCAGTTCGGTTTCGAAGCGGCGAGCTGGTATTGGCACTTCGTCGACGTGGTCTGGATAGGCCTGTTTATCTTCGTTTACGTGCTCTGAGGACCAGAGTTACCAAGGCGCATGCGATACCAGTTGGCCGCTGTAGAAACCCCAGGCGATCAAGCCGACGGTGGCAGCGGCCAATGCCACCCGAACACTCAAGGCGATGACCAGGCGATTCGAGCTGCTGTCGTCCTTGACCAGGAAAAACAGGCCGCTGAACAGGCTGATCACCGTGGCAATCAGCATCAGGACGATGGCTGTTTTGAGCATGGGAAGAACTCCGGGGGACAGGCGATGCAGTTGAGTATAGCGATCGCAACGACTGACTTTGTGGCGCAGCCATGAAGCGTTTTCGCCCGGGCGTGATACCGACTGTGGTGGTGGCGTTGCTGCTGCCGCTGCTGGTGTCGCTGGGCTTCTGGCAACTGAGCCGGGGCGCGGAGAAAACCGCCCTGCTCGCCAGTTACGCCGAACGCCGCGCGGCCGAACCGATGGCCAGCACTGAGTTGCTGAACAGCGCCGATCCGGCCTATCGCCGCGTGCATCTGCACGGTCAGTTCGATGCCGGGCACAGCTTGTTGCTGGATAACCGCCAGCGGAATGGCAAGGTTGGCGTCGAGTTGCTGCAACCGTTTCAGGATCAACGCAGCGGTCTGTGGCTGCTGGTCAATCGCGGCTGGTTGCCGTGGCCGGATCGCCGCGTGCCGCCACAATTCACTACGCCCACTGAAGCGTTGAATGTCGATGCCTGGGTCTACGTCGCCCCCGGCGCTACTTTCCAGTTGCACGCCGATCCGGTCAGCAGCACCTGGCCGCAAACCATCACTGCCGTCGAACCCACCAAGCTGTGGAAAACCCTGGATCGCGACGGCTTCGCCTACGAATTACGCGCCGAACCCGGCCCGGCCAGCTACGAGGCCGATTGGCCGGTGGTTGCCATGGGCCCGGAAAAACACCTCGGTTACGCCGTGCAGTGGTTCGCCATGGCCACCGCCCTGCTCGGCCTCTACGTCTATTTGGGCTTGCACAACGCAAAGGAGAACCACCATGGGAACGGCCATGAATCCACCCAGCATGTCTGAGGCGAAACCTGCCGCCACCCGTCGGCGCGGACGCATTCAATTGCTGCTGATTGTGCTCGGCGTGATCGGGCCGATGGTGCTCGCCACGGGTATGTACAAATTGCAGTTCTGGGTACCGGAAGGTCGCAGCTATCACGGCGAACTGATCGGCAACGGCCAGACCCGCGCCGACCTCGGCGTGCAGGCCAACGAGGAGCGCTGGCAGATCCTGGTCACCGCGCCGAAGGATTGCGCGGTGGATTGCCAGCAACTGGTGTATCTGGCGCGGCAGATTCAGATCGGCCTCGGTCGTGATGCTGGCCGCGCCAGCCACGCTCTCGCCGTTGCGCAACCGGTCAGCACTGATTACGACGCCAAGCTGACCCGCGAATATCCACAGCTGCAACGCTACCCGCTGGACGCCGCTGTGTTCAGTAAAACCACTGGCGACAAAGCCACGCCGCAACTGTGGATCATCGACCCGCACGGCAACCTCGTGCTGCGTTACGAGCCGAATGTGAAGGGCAAGGATCTGCTCAACGACCTGCGTCATCTGCTGAAACTGTCGAACATCGGATAAGGGCATCGTCATGGCCAAACCTGGATTTCGCCTCGCGCTGTTTGCCACCCTGCTGGCCCTGATTGTGGTGCTGCTCGGCGCCTATACGCGCCTGACCCACGCCGGCCTCGGCTGTCCGGACTGGCCAGGCTGCTACGGCTTTATCAGCGTGCCGAAAAGCGAAGCCCAACTGGCCCATGCCGAACTGCATTACCCGGACTCGCCGGTGGAGGCGCACAAGGGCTGGAACGAGATGATCCACCGCTACTTTGCCGGCACCCTCGGCCTGCTGATTTCGATACTGGCCGGGCGCGCCTGGGTCAATCGTCGTCATCCGGGGCAACCGCTGAAGCTGCCGCTGTTCCTGCTGGCGGTGGTGTTTGCGCAAGCGGCGTTCGGCATGTGGACGGTGACGCTCAAACTCTGGCCGCAAGTGGTCACCGGGCATTTGCTCGGCGGTTTTGCGACGTTGAGTTTGCTGTTTTTGCTGACGTTGAGACTGTCCGGCGTGCTACCGGCGCTGACCGTGCCCAAGCGTTTGCAGTATTGGGCGACGGCGGGATTGTTGTTGGTGATTGGTCAGATTGCGCTGGGAGGCTGGGTCAGCTCCAACTACGCGGCAGTGGCGTGCATCGACTTTCCGACCTGCCATGGGCAATGGCTGCCGCCGGCGGATTTCGCCAATGGTTTTCACCTGACCCAACACATCGGCCCGAACTATCTCGGTGGGCAACTCGACAGTGATGCGCGCACGGCGATTCACCTGACTCATCGTATTGGTGCGCTGTTGGTGACGTTGGTGCTGCTCGGTCTGGCCTGGCAACTGAAAGTGGTCGGCATGACGCGGCTGGCCGGCCTCGTGCTGATCGCCCTCGCCGCACAGATCAGCCTCGGCATCAGCAACGTGTTGTTCCATCTGCCGCTGCCGGTGGCGGTTGCGCATAACGCCGGCGGTGCGGCGCTGTTGCTGACCATGGTGCTGGTCAATTACCACGCGCGCACCAGTCTGGTTCGGGTCAAACAACCGGTGCTCGCGCGCTGGCGCTTGAGCCCGCGTAAACACGCGGCCGCGCCCATCACTATTAAAGGAGAAACGCCGTGGCGATTCTGATTGGCGAACGCCCGCATCAGGCGATCTGGCGTGATTATCTGGAACTGACCAAACCGAAAGTCGTGGTGCTGATGCTGATCACCTCGCTGGTCGGCATGTTCCTCGCGACCCGCGCCGGGGTGCCGTGGACGGTACTGGTGTTCGGTAATCTGGGCATTGCGTTGTGTGCCGGTGGCGCGGCGGCGGTCAACCATGTGGTGGATCGGCGCATCGACGCGGTGATGGCGCGCACGCACAAACGGCCGCTGGCTGAAGGCCGGGTTTCGCCGGCGGCGGCGCTGACGTTTGCGTTAGTGCTGGCGCTGCTCGGTCAGGCCTTGTTGCTGACGTTCACCAATCCGCTGACGGCTTGGCTGACCCTGGCTTCGCTGCTTGGTTATGCAGTGATCTACACCGGTTTCCTCAAACGCGCGACGCCGCAGAACATCGTCATCGGTGGTCTCGCCGGCGCCGCCCCACCACTGCTCGGCTGGACGGCTGCCACCGGTCACGTCAGCGCCGAACCATTGTTATTGGTGCTGATCATCTTCGCCTGGACCCCGCCGCACTTCTGGGCGCTGGCGATCCATCGCAAAGAGGAATATGCCAAGGCTGACATCCCGATGCTGCCGGTCACCCACGGCGAGCACTACACCAAGGTGCACATTCTGCTCTACACCTTCGCTCTGCTGGCGGTGAGTCTGCTGCCGTACGTGATCCACATGAGCGGTGTGCTCTACCTGATTTGCGCGCTCGCCCTCGGTGGAAGGTTTCTGCAATGGGCCGTGGTGCTGTACCGTGGCACTCGGCCGCACGCGGCGATCAACACCTTCAAGTACTCTATCTGGTACTTGTTTCTGCTGTTCATCGCCCTGCTCGTAGACCACTACTTACTGTTGAACCTATGACTCGAACCCAGAAAACCGTCTTCATCCTCGTCGCCGTGATCGCGCTGATCCTGGGACTTACCGTCAACAAAGTGCTGAGCGGCAAGGGCCAGGGCGACCCGACTGCTTTGATCGACGCCGGCATTATTCTGCTGCCGCAGAGCCGCAATCTGCCGGACGTGACGATGACCGATCAGGACGGCAAGCCGGTGGCGATCAACGAGCTCAAAGGCAAGTGGAGTCTGCTGTTTTTCGGCTACACCTTCTGCCCGGACATCTGCCCGACCACCCTCGCCCAGTTGCGGCAAATCAAAAGTGAACTGCCCAAGGACGCTGTGGACAAGTTGCAGATCGTGCTGGTCAGCGTTGACCCGAACCGCGATAACCCGAAGCAGTTGAAACAGTACCTGGGTTACTTTGATCCGCAGTTTGTCGGCCTGACGCCGACCTCGATAGAAGAGCTGCAGAAGGTCGCGAATGCGGTGAGTATTCCGTTTATTCCGGCGGATACCAGTAAGCCGAATTACACCGTCGACCATAGCGGCAATCTGGCGGTGATCGGGCCGGATGGTACGCAGCGCGGGTTTATTCGAGCGCCGTTGAACAACGCCAAACTGGTCGCTCAGTTGCCGGTGATGCTTAACCGCAAATAAAAGCTGAAGAGTGAAAAGCCCCTCACCCTAGCCCTCCCGAAACGT
>NZ_AKJR01000059.1:0-5347 GCF_000282235.1 Pseudomonas sp. GM24
AGAGGGCTGGGGTGAGGGTTACTCTTTAGCGGCAACTCACTTGGTCGCCTGCAACGCCTCAAGCTTGGCCATCACCCCCGCCGCCGTCTGCTCGCCCATCAACTGTTCCCGCACCTTACCCTTGTTGTCGATGATGTACGTCACCGGCAGCGCTTCACTGCGCGGCAACTCGAACAGTTCCGCCGGATCCTGCGCCAGCACGGTGAACTTGATGCCCAGCTTTTCGCTGGCGTCTTTCAGCTCCACGCCCTGCACATTGTCGAAGTTTACCCCGAACACGCCAACGTTCTTGCTCTTCAGCTCATCCGCCAAATGATTGAGTTCCGGGATCTCGGTCCGGCACGGACCACACCATTCGGCCCAGTAGTTCAGCACTACCCATTGTTTGTCCAGACGCTCCGACGCAACCTTCTGGCCGTTCTGGTCGATACCGTAATCATTGCCGCAGCCCCCCAGCATCAACGCCCCGATTATCGTCAATGCCGCTGCCAATCGCCGTGTCATGTCGTGTTCCTTGTGAAAATTTGAAGGCGCCTGCGACCCATTGCCTCCGAAGGTTCTGGATTGCGCGCTGCACAGTTAGAATAGCCGCCACTTTACGCCAGAAGCGACCCGCCATGACCGATCTGACGCTTTATCACAATCCGCGCTGCTCGAAATCCCGCGGCGCGCTGGAGCTTCTTGAAGCCCGCGGCCTGACCCCGAACGTCGTGCGTTACCTCGAAACCCCGCTGAATGCCGCGCAAATCAAGGCCCTGCTCGGCAAGCTCGGGATCAGCGCGCATCAGTTGCTGCGCACCGGGGAAGATGAATACAAAATGCTTCAGCTGGCTGACGAAAGCCTCAGCGAAGCGCAATTGATCGACGCCATCGCTCAGCACCCGAAACTGATGGAGCGGCCGATTCTCGAAGTCGGCGACAAAGCCGTGATCGGTCGTCCGCCGGAAAATGTGCTGGAGTTGTTGCCGTGAGCGCGCCGTACATTCTGGTGCTGTATTACAGCCGCAACGGCTCGACCAATGAGATGGCCCGGCAGATTGCCCGCGGTGTCGAGCAGGCCGGCCTCGAAGCACGCCTGCGTACGGTGCCAGCCATTTCCACCGAGTGCGAAGCGGTGTCGCCGGACATCCCGGACGAAGGCGCGTTGTATGCCACGCTCGATGACCTGAAGAACTGCGCGGGTTTGGCCCTCGGCAGCCCGACACGCTTTGGCAACATGGCCGCGCCGCTGAAATACTTCCTCGATGGCACCAGCAACCTCTGGCTGACCGGCGCCCTCGTCGGCAAACCGGCTGGCGTGTTCACGTCTACCGCCAGCCTGCACGGCGGCCAGGAAACCACCCTGCTGTCGATGATGCTGCCACTGCTGCACCACGGCATGCTCATCACCGGCCTGCCGTACAGCGAATCGGCGTTGCTCGAAACCCAGGGCGGCGGTACGCCTTATGGTGCCAGTCATCACGCTGGGGCTGACGGCAAAAGTGCTCTCGATCAGCATGAAGTGGCGTTGTGTCGCGCGCTGGGTCTGCGGCTGGCGAAAACCGCTCAGAAACTGGTGGGCTGATATGGCGAAGAAGCCGAAGATTCTGCCGAGTGTCGAGTGGCTGGAGCCACGAGTGAAGGCGATGCGGGTGATTAGCCTGCTGAGCTTCTTCGCCCTCGCCGGCCTGCTGGCGGCCTACTATCTGCTGTTCGCCGATCTGCACGGCGCGCGGCCGTGGGTGATTCTGCTGGTCGAGTTGATCCCATGGATCGTGCTCGCCCCGGCAATGATCATGGGCAGCGCCCGCGGGCATTCGTGGATGTGTTTTGTGGTGAATCTGTATTTCATCAAGGGCGCACTGGCGGCGTATGACCCGAACCGGCAGTTGTTTGGTGTGCTGGAGATGGTCGCGAGTCTGGCGGTGTTCTGCTCGGCGCTGCTGTATGTGCGCTGGCGGTATCAGTTGAATCGCAAGCTTGCTGGCGAAGGAGAAATCTCCGTCGCCTGACAGATCGCCATCGCTGGCAAGCCAGCTCCCACAGGGTCGGTGTTGAAACACAATATTGTGATCAATACAAAAAACTGTGGGAGCTGGCTTGCCAGCGATTGGGGCGACTCGGTATCAATGATTCACTGTGTACGCGAGCATCATCGAAATCTGGCTCATCGCCCGCCCGCCGCTCTGCTCGTGCCATTGATTGAACGCATCCTGCACAATCGCCAGATCGCGCAGACTGGTCGGCACCTTGTCGACGATCTTCTGTGCGTTCAGCGCGGCGACCACGTCGTAGCTCGGTACAAACGTGTCCTTGCCGACCATGCGCAAAAACCGTGGCGCCGACAGCCCACCCAGTTGATGACCGTGCTTTTTCAGGTAAGTCCACAGACCGACGATATCGGTCACCGGCCAGTCGGCGATCAACGCACCGAAACTGCCCTTGTCTTTCTCTACATCAAGAATGAACTGCGCATTGCGCGGCACGCTCTTGAGCTTGCCCAGGTGACGGATGATCCGCGCATCCTGCATTAAACGCTCAAGGTGTTCGGCGCTCATCAGCACGACTTTTTCCGGGTCGAACTTGAAGAACACTTCTTCGAAGGCTGGCCACTTGGCGTCGACCAGACTGTGTTTGAGGCCTGCACGGAACACGCGCAGGGCCATGGTCGAGAGGTAGCGGTCGTCGCTGATCTTGCGCAGTTGCGCCGGGGTCTTGGGAACGGGCAGATGGGCTTCCAGTTCAGCCGCCGAACCGAAGCGGTTCAGACAGTATTCGTGCAGCCACTTGTAATCGCGCATGCCCTCTCCTATTGAATGAAGCGAAGAAACCAATGTGGGAGCGAGCCTGCTCGCGAAGTGGGAGGATCAGTCAACAAATCAGTTGAATGACGCACCGCTTTCGCGAGCAGGCTCGCTCCCACATTTGAAATGTGTTTACAAGTTGACGACGTTGACGAAGCGCGAAGCGGCGGTCTCGTCGATCTTCAGGCTGGTGAAGTCGAACAGATTGCGGTCGGCCAGTTGCGACGGGATCACGTTCTGCAGACTGCGGAAGATGCTTTCGGTTCGGCCCGGGGTCTTGCGTTCCCAGTCCTGCAGCATTTCCTTGACCACCTGACGCTGCAGGTTTTCCTGCGAACCGCAGAGGTTGCACGGGATGATCGGGAATTCCTTGAGGTCCGAATACGCCTGAATGTCTTTCTCGTTGCAGTACGCCAGTGGACGGATCACTACGTTGCGACCGTCATCGGCGCGCAGCTTCGGCGGCATCGCCTTGAGGCTGCCGTTGAAGAACATGTTGAGGAAAAACGTCTCGACGATGTCGTCACGGTGGTGACCGAGGGCCATCTTGGTCGCGCCGATTTCGTCGGCGAAGGTGTACAGCGTGCCGCGACGCAGACGCGAGCACAGCGAGCAGGTGGTCTTGCCCTCCGGGATCAGCTCCTTGACCACCGAGTAGGTGTCTTTCTCGACGATGTGGTACTCAACGCCCAGTTCTTTCAAATAGGCCGGCAGCACATGCTCGGGGAAGCCCGGCTGTTTCTGGTCCATGTTCACCGCGACGATCTCGAACTTGATCGGGGCAACCTTCTGCAGGTGCAGCAGCACGTCGAGCATGGTGTAGCTGTCTTTGCCCCCGGACAGGCAGACCATGACCTTGTCGCCATCTTCAATCATGTTGAAATCGGCGACCGCTTCGCCGGCCAGGCGGCGCAGGCGCTTTTGCAGTTTGTTCTGGTTGACCGTAAGAGTGCCCATGACGCGAAATCCGTGAGGTGTGACGAAAGGCCGGCATTTTACGCAAAAACCCCGGGGTTGTGGGCACAGGTTGTCGTAGCCCGGAGATGGAACGTTTACAGACCCCGAGGCGATTACGCCCTGTTTTTACAGCGCGATTTGCTCTAAGCCCCTAATACCTGTGCGGTTAAGACCTTTCTATACTGCGACATAAGGTCGCACACAATCTGAAGACCTGTATTTGCTCGGCCACCTTGGCCCGTAGGCGCTCCGCTGGGGGGCGATGGCAATAACAAGAGGAGTGACTGGCATGATCCATCACGTAGTGGGACTTTTTACCCACCCCGATCAGGAATGGAAGGAAATCCGTGGCGACCAAGAGGAAAGCATCAGCCACATGTACCTGACACACACGCTGATTCTGGCGGCTATCCCCGCTGTCTCGGCCTTTATCGGCACCACACAGGTCGGCTGGGTAATCGGCAATCGCGCGCCGGTCATGCTCACCGTCGAAAGCGCGATCTGGATGACCGTCATGTCGTACCTGGCCATGCTCGGCGGGGTCGCGGTCATGGGCGCCTTTGTGCACTGGATGGCTCGCACCTACGACGCCAATCCAAGTCTGGCCCGTTGTGTGGCCTTCGCCACCTACACCGCAACACCGTTATTCGTCGGCGGGCTGGCGGCGCTGTATCCGCACATGTGGCTGGGAATGATCGTCGGCACGGCGGCCATCTGCTACACGGTGTATCTGTTGTACGTGGGGCTGCCGACGTTCATGAATATTCCGTCGGATGAAGGCTTCCTGTTTTCCAGCTCGGTGCTGGCGGTGGGTCTGGTGGTGCTGGTTGCCATCATGGCGTTCACCGTGATCGTCTGGGGGCTGGGCGTTGGTCCCGTCTATACGAACTGACTCGCTAAACCAATCAGAGGCCGCCGCAAGGCGGCCTTGTCGTTTGCCGGATGACCATTCGGCAGCTCGGCGATTCGCAAGTCCGGGGCGTTACGGCATACTCGACGTCTCTGGAGATCCATCAAGCATGCCCGAGCAACTCAATACCCGCGTCGAAGACTGTTACCAACTCGCAGAATCCTTTTTCAAACGTTCCTTCCCACGCCCTGTCGTCAGCCTCAAGCTGCGCGGGCAAAAGGCCGGTGTCGCGCATCTGCACGAGAACCTGCTGCGCTTCAACCCGCAGTTATACCGGGAAAACACCGAGCACTTCCTCAAGCAGACCGTGGCCCACGAAGTTGCGCACCTGATCGCCCATCAGTTGTTTGGCGAGCGCATTCAGCCCCACGGCGAGGAATGGCAACTGATCATGCGCGGCGTTTACGAACTGCCGCCGGATCGCTGCCACACCTATGCAATCAAGCGCCGCAGCGTGACCCGCTATATCTATAAATGCCCGTGCGCCGACAGTGATTTCCCGTTTTCGGCGCAGCGCCATAGCCTGGTGCGGCAGGGGCGGCGTTACCTGTGTCGCCGATGCCGCAACACGTTGGTGTTCAGTGGTGAGATGCGCGTCGAATAGTCAGTTTGTGCCGCCCTGACTGGCCCCATCGCTGGCAAGCCAGCTCCCACAGGTTTAGGTGTCTTACACAGAATCTGTGGACACCTCGAAAAC
>NZ_AKJR01000059.1:5422-22081 GCF_000282235.1 Pseudomonas sp. GM24
TGTGGACACCTCGAAAACTGTGGGAGCTGGCTTGCCAGCGATGAGGCCAGAACAGGCACTAAAGAATGACTTTGGCCCGGCGCAGCTCTTCAATTTTCGAAGGACTCAACCCCAACTCCGCCAACACCTGATCCGTATGCTGCCCCAACACCGCGCCAACATGCCGCGGCGCCGGCAACGCTTGGGAAAACTTCAACGGACAGGCCATCTGCGCCTGCGTCGAACCATCCCCGCGCGGCACCTGCGTCACCAGTTCCCGCGCCTGCAACTGCGGATGGCGCACCGCCTCACCCAGACTCAATACCGGCTCGACACACGCATCGATCCCGGCAAACAGCTCGCACAACTCAGCAAAGTCGTGTTTTTCGAACTCGACCGTCAGCGCGTACTTCAATGCCCGTTGCTGCTCGGGCTTTGAGGACAAGCCCTGCGCCGCCAACTCCGGCCGCCCCAACGCCGTACACAGTTGCTGCATGAACCCCGGTTCCAGACTGCCCACCGACATCCAGCGGCCATCGCGGGAACGGTAATAATCGTAAAAGCTGCCGCCGTTGAGCATCTGGTCTTCCCACGCAGGTTCTTCGCCGCAAGCCAGATAGCCGGCACCGGCCATGGCATTCAGGCTGAACGCGCAATCGGTCATGCTCACATCCAGATGCGTGCCCTGCCCGCTCTGCTGACGCGCAATCACAGCGGCCAACAACCCGATCACTCCGTGTAATGAGCCTCCGGCCACATCCGCCACCTGCATGCCCAGCGGCAACGGCCCGTTGTCGGCGCGGCCGGTGTAACTGGAAAGTCCGGCCAGCGCGAGATAGTTGATGTCATGCCCGGCGCGGTCCTTGTATGGCCCGGTCTGGCCGTAACCGGTAATCGACACGTAAATAAGCTTCGGGTTGATCGCCTTCAGCGCTTCATAGCCCAGGCCCAGACGCTCCATTACACCGGGACGAAACTGCTCGAGGACGATGTCGTAATCGGCCAGCAACTGCTTGATCACTTCCAGCGCTGCGGGCTGCTTCAAATCCAGCGCCAGGCTGCGCTTGTTGCGATTGAGGTAGGCGTGACTGGCCGAGACTCCGCCATCATGCGGCGGCAAAACGCGCAGCAGGTCCATGCGCGTTGGTGATTCGATGCGCAGCACTTCAGCGCCCATGTCCGCCAGCAACAACGAGGCGAACGGCCCCGGCAACAATGTCGAGAAATCGAGGATCTTCAGTGAGGCCAGCGGTGCGGACATGGGCGAACTCCTTGGGCGATGCACTCAGCCTAGGCAGCGATGCCGTGTACGGCAATCACCGGAAATGTCAGCGGGTATGACCGTTACGCTCAAATCGCAGGCAAGAAAAAACCCGCCGAAGCGGGTTTCTTCAATTCAAGCAGTGCTTACTTCACATTGCTTGGGGTTGGGCCTTCAGCCACACCCAGGTCATCTTCTTCACGCTCGTCGGAGATACCGCGACCGCCCGAGGCCAGCTCGGTTTGCAACTGATCGGTATCCAGCTCCTTGACCCACTTGGCAACCACGATGGTGGCTACTGCGTTACCAACCAGGTTGGTCAGTGCGCGGGCTTCGGACATGAAGCGGTCGATACCGAGGATCAGCGCCAGACCGGCCACCGGCAGGTGACCGACCGCCGACAGGGTCGCGGCCAGTACGATGAAGCCCGAGCCGGTCACACCGGCTGCGCCTTTGGAGGACAGCAGCAATACCAGCAGCAGAGTGATCTGGTGGGTGATGTCCATGTGGGTATCAGTCGCCTGAGCGATGAACACGGCCGCCATGGTCAGGTAGATCGAAGTACCGTCGAGGTTGAACGAGTAACCGGTCGGGATCACCAGACCTACTACGGATTTCTTCGCGCCCAGACGCTCCATCTTGATCAGCATGCGTGGCAGTGCCGATTCCGACGAAGACGTGCCCAGTACGATCAACAGTTCTTCACGGATGTAACGCACCAGTTTAAACACGCTGAAACCGTGAGCACGGCAGATCGCACCCAGCACCACCACCACGAACAGGATGCAGGTGATGTAGAAGCAGATCATCAACTGGCCCAGTTGCACCAGCGAGCCGACGCCGTAAGCACCGATGGTGAAGGCCATCGCGCCGAAAGCACCCAGCGGCGCCAGTTTCATGATCATGTTGATGATGTTGAACATGACGTGGGCGAAGCGATCGATCATGTCCAGCAGCGGACGACCGTACGAACCCAAGCGATGCAGGGCGTAGCCGAAGATCACCGAGAACATCAGCACTTGCAGGATGTCACCGGTGGCGAACGCGCCGACGATGGTGTTCGGGATTACATTGAGGAGGAAACCGACAATGCTCTGGTCTTTACTGGCCGTCACATAAGTGGCGATTTTCGAGGCGTCCAGGGTGGTGACGTCGATGTGCATGCCGGCGCCCGGTTGCACAACGTTGACCACGATCAGACCGATCAGCAGGGCAATGGTGGAAACGATTTCGAAGTACAGCAGCGCGTAGCCGCCGGTCTTGCCCACGGATTTCATGTTCTGCATGCCGGCGATGCCGCTGACAACGGTACAGAAGATGATCGGGGCGATGACCATTTTGATCAGTTTGATGAACCCGTCACCCAGCGGCTTGAGGGCCACACCGGTCTGAGGGTAGAAGTGACCAAGCAGGATGCCGATGGCGATGGCAACGATCACCTGGAAATACAGGGATTTGTACAGTGGCTGACGAGTCGTCATTGCAGGTTTCCTCAAGCGTCCCGCGTGGCAACATCCATCTGTTGACCGCGAAACCTTAATTGCGAACCCTCCTGCACTGGAGGGATTTGTTGTTGGAGCAGCATTTTCCATCTGGGCCAAACGCACGCTTCTGTGGCTTGTATCGCAAACCTCGTGCCACTTTGGTGCGATTGCCAGCAAGCCTTTTGATATCAGGGGTAACGGGTCTACGGATGTCACCATCCTGTGACTCAGGCGTGGCGGATTTCCGCCAACTCACCGCTTCTCGTCCTACAATTTGGCGGAAATCCGCCTTGTCGATGCGTCCAGCCCGCCGCTACCATCCGGCGCCTGAAGAAGGATCTGCCGCTTATGCGCGAACGCACCATCGCCAGTCATTTTGCCCGTGCCGCTCTCGGTGGCGCACGCCGCGTGGGTTTCGATTACTCGGGCCTGCTGCTGCAACTGGGCATCAGCCCGGAATTGCTCGACGAACCTCGCGCGCGCATTGCTCCGGAACAATTCACCCGCTTGATTCAGGGCCTGTGGCTGGCGCTGGACGACGAATACCTGGGTTTCGGCAACGCACCAAGCAAACCCGGCAGTTTCGCCATGATGTGCCACGCCTCGATTCACTGCCGCAATCTGGAAAAAGCCCTGCAACGCGGCTTATTGTTTTATAGCCTATTCCCCGAAGCCCCGCGCCTGAGCCTGGCGCGCGAAGACGAATGGGTGCGCCTGAGCCTCGATGATTCGCAGATGTGGGACCCGGATCACTTTCTCACCGAGAGTCTGCTGGTGATCTGGCATCGCCTCGGCAGTTGGCTGATCGGCCAGCGGATTCGCCTCGAACAGGCGAGCTTCAGCTATCCGCGCCCCGAGCATGGGGCCGAATATGACCTGTTGTTCCCCTGCCCGCTAACCTTCGGCACCGAGCAAAGCAGCCTTTTATTCCACAGCCGCTATCTGTCTATGCCGCTGTTGCAGGACGAACGCACGCTCAAACACTTCCTCGAACGCTCCCCCGCCGACCTGCTCTCGCGCCCGGACGACGGTGACAGTCTGAGTAGCCGTTTGCGCCGTTTACTCAGCCGTGACACTGCAAATTGGCCGGATCTGGAAGCGGTCGCGGCGCACTTGCACATCAGCCCGCAGACCTTGCGCCGGCACTTGCGTGAGGAAGGCACGAGTTTTCAGGAGTTGAAGGATCAGTTGCGGCGGGATATCGCCATTTATCATTTGGGGCGGGCGGATCTGTCGTTGCAACAGATTGCCGAGCAGTTGGGGTTTTCCGAACCGTCGGCGTTTCATCGGGCGTTCAAGAAGTGGACGGGGTTGACGCCGGGGGCGTATCGGGCGCAGGAGCAGTGAGACGCCAAATCAAAAGCCCCTCACCCTAACCCTCTCCCGGGGGGGGAGAGGACTGATTGGGGGATGCTCGGTAAATACGCCGACCTGCAAGCTCTCTATTGAATCCATATTCGCTGCAAATCGCTCAGGTCGATAATTTTCCAAAGACACTTCGGTCAGTCCCCTCTCCTTCTGGGAGAGGGCAACTCCCAATCACACCGCCGGAAAATGAATCCTGAACGCCGCCCCACCCATCGGCGAATCCCCCAGCGCGAGTTTGGCGTTGTAGCTTTCGATAATATCCTTGACCACCGCCAACCCGATCCCTTGCCCCGGATGCTGGGCATCCAGGCGTTCACCACGCTCGAGGATCCGCGCACGCTGATCCGGCGGCACACCGGGGCCGTCATCTTCGACGCACAGTTCAATCCCGGCCAGAGTCTCACGCACGCTGATACGCACTTCGCCCAGACACAGGCGATAAGCGTTTTCCAGCAAGTTGCCCATCATCTCCAGCAAGGCACCCTGCTCGATCGGCACATAGCAGTGCTCAGGCAGATCAAAGGCCACGCGCACATGCTTGTCGCGGTACACCTTGTCGAGGGTGTCGCACAGGCTTTTCAGCACCGGTTGCAAGCGCACCTGATGTCGCACCAGTCCGCTTTTGCGCAAACTGGCCCGTTGCAGTTGATAGCTGATCTGCTGGCTCATGCGTTCGATCTGACTCTGCAGCACCCACGCTTGATCGCGTTCTTCGGGACGTTGGGCCATGTCCTCGCTAACCCCTTGCAACACCGCCAACGGCGTTTTCAGGCTGTGCGCCAGATCATCGAGGGAATCGCGATAACGACTGCGCTGCTGGCGCTCGCTGTGCAGCAAACGGTTGAGCGAGCCGGTCAGGCGCAGCAGTTCACGTGGATGTTGTTCGGTGAGGCTTTCACGGGTGCCGCCTTCGATTTCGTCGAGCTCCTGACTGAGCCGGCGCAGCGCTTTGAGGCCCCAGGTCAGGCCGATCCACAACAGCGCCAGCAATACCAGTAATGCCGCGCCGAAGCCTAGATAGAGATTTTCGCGCAGGCCTTCGAGGGTGGTTTCGTACTCGCGCACCGGTTGCAGGGCGACGATGCTGAACGCCGCGCTTTTGCCGCCGAGCAGTTTGACTTCGACGTCATAGACGAAGAATTCCTGGCCATTGCTTTCGCGGATCCGCGCGAACTCATTACCGAGTCCGTCGTAGCGCGGTTTGTAGTTGATCTGCTCTTCCTGAGTCGCCTTCGAGCGCCAGACCAGATGCCCCTCGCGATCGTAGATATAGCCGAGCAAACGGAAATCGGTGAGGTTGAAACGCTCATCCGGCAGTTGCGTCGGCATCACCAACCGACCGTTTTCAATGCGCGCGGCAGAAATCAGCGTAGTGACGTCCGAGGCCAGCCGCTGCTCGATCGAGTCTTGCAGCGCCAGGCTGAACGCGCCTTGCATCGCCGGCAGCAAAGCGAGCATGAACAACACCGCCAACGTCGTGGCGGCGAGCATCAAGCGAACGCGAAGAGAACGAATCAAGTGCAGCGCTCATTGAACAGGTAGCCGAGGCCGCGCACGGTGTCGATCGGCTTGAACCCGGCCGGCCCTTCGAGTTTGCGCCGCAGACGGCCGACCAGCACTTCGATGACATTCGGATCGCGCTCGTCGTCGTCCGGATAGAGCTGCTCCATCAAGCGATCCTTGGGCACCACTTGCTGGTGATGACGCATGAGGTATTCGAGGATGCGGTACTCGTAGGCGGTCAGCGCCAGCGGTTGTTCGTCGAGGCTCGCCTGTTTGCGATTGAGGTCGAGCAGCAGCGGGCCGGCAACGATGGTCGACTGAGTGAACCCGCTGGAACGGCGCAGCAAGGCATTCAAACGCGCGTCGAGTTCTTCGAACTGGAACGGCTTGACCACGTAATCGTCGGCACCGGCGGCGAGGCCTTCGACCTTGTCCTGCCAGTTGCCGCGCGCGGTGAGGATGAGGATCGGGAAGGTCTTGCCGCCCGCGCGCAACTGGCGAATCAGGTCGAGACCGCCCATGCCCGGCAGGCCGAGATCGATCACCGCCAGGTCAAAGTTGAACTGTCCGGTCTGGTACAGCGCCTCCTCGGCATTGGCCACGGACTCGACCACGTGGCCACTTTCCGTCAGGCGGGTTTGCAGGTGATGGCGCAAGAGCGCTTCATCTTCGACGACCAACAGTTTCATAACACTCTCCCGGGCAAATCAGAATCTCCAGTCACACACCTGTGGGAGCGAGCCTGCTCGCGAAGGCGATGGCTCAGTCGACCTCTCATCGACTGAACCGGCGCTTTCGCGAGCAGGCTCGCTCCCACATTGAACCTGCTGGCAACTCCTTAGAAATTGTAGTTGGCCGACAGGTAAGTCTGGGCGCTGCTGGTCAAATCCAGCGAGCCTTGCTTGCTGCCGCCGCTCTCTTTCATTTCAGTGCTGGCGTTGCTGCGCAGGTAACGGTAACCAAGTTCGACCGAGGTGTTCTGCGAGACTTGCTGCAACACACCGAACTGGCCGCCAACCGCATAACCGATGTCACTGTCGCGGCTGTAGCTCGGCGAGTCCTGAGTCAGCTTGGTCAAACCCGCCGTCGCGCCACCGAACAGCTTGGTGCTGCCACCCACCGGGTAGAACAGATCGTAGCTGCCCAGCAGGTTTTCCTGACGCAGTTTAATGCCATTGTGCGAACCGGACACGTTGTCGTAGGTGGCGTAGTAGCGACCCTGGCTGTTTTGCTGACCGAGGCGGACGCCGTAGGTGTTGTTGCCGTCGATGGCGCCAGTGGCGTTCGGGTGGTCGAGGTTGTTGTTCAGCGAGTTGGATTTGTTGATCTTGTCACTGGTCTGGCCGAAGGACAGGCCGGCGAAGTTCGAAGTGGTGTCGGCCTGGGCCGCGATACTGGCGCTCATTACGGTCAATGCCAGCAACAGTTTGTTAAAAGTCATGGGTATTTCCTCTTTCACAGTGCTGTTTGGGTATGGCGCAAGGTTACTGACCTTCCCCTGTACCGCCCCTGAACCGTCTCTGAACCCGACCTGAACCAAATGAACTAGGCTGATTTGACCGTTTATTGTCAGGAGATCCGACCATGCGCCTGTTCCTTGCCCTCATTTTGCTGGCCGTCAGCAGCCTCACTCAGGCAGCGATCAAGACCGAGGAAATCCCCTATCAAAGCGCCGATGGCACAAAGCTGATCGGCTACTACGCCTATGACGACGCCATCAAAGGCAAACGTCCGGGTGTCGTCGTAGTGCACGAATGGTGGGGCCTGAACGATTACGCCAAACGCCGCGCACGCGATCTCGCCGCACTCGGCTACAGCGCGTTGGCGATCGATATGTACGGCGAAGGCAAGAACACCGAACATCCAAAAGACGCGATGGCGTTCATGCAGGCAGCGACTCAGGATGCGGCGGCTTCCAGCAAGCGCTTTGAGGCCGGGCTGAATTTGCTGAAGCAGCAGCCGCAGACCGACGCCAACAAAATCGCCGCTATCGGTTACTGCTTCGGCGGTGGCGTGGTGCTCAACGCCGCGCGGCAAGGTGAACCGTTGGCGGGCGTGGTGAGTTTCCACGGCGCGCTGGCGACCAAAACCCCGGCGACGCCCGGCAGTGTGAAAGCGAAGATTCTGGTCGAGCACGGTGCGCTGGACAGCATGGTCACTGCCGACAATGTCACGGCGTTCAAAGCGGAAATGGACAAGGCCGGTGCTGACTATAAATTTGTCAGCCTTGACGGTGCCAAGCATGGCTTCACCAATCCGGATGCCGATCGCCTCAGCCATGGCGAGCACGGTGGCCCGGACATTGGGTACAACAAGGCAGCGGATGAAAAATCCTGGGCGGACATGAAAGCGTTCTTGCAGAAAATCTTTAGCTGAACAGGAACACCGCGGCGCGGCCTTCGCGAGCAGGCTCGCTGCCACAGGGGATCTTCTGGGCGGCATAGATCCAGTGTGGGAGCGAGCCTGCTCGCGAAAGCCGCACCACCGATCTCGACCTTGCCGCGACTAACCGGCAAAATGCCCGCCATGAATCTCACCCCCGCCCTGCCCGCCTGCTGCACCGCACTCGACAGCCACTGGCCGTTGCCGACGGTATTGGCCGACACCGTGCTGCTCAGCACCCACTTCGATCCGGCCCGACTGCTCGGCGATGACTTTCAGCGCAGTGCCGTGGTAGCACCGCCGAGCATTCAGCGTTCGGTGGCCAAGCGGCAGGCGGAATTCCTCGCCGGGCGTATTTGCGCCCGCGCGGCGTTGCGGCAATTGGAAGGCAGCAGCGTTGTCCCAGCGATTGGTGAAGACCGCGCGCCGATATGGCCGGCACATATCTGCGGCTCGATCACCCACAGCACCGGTCGTGCGGCGGCAATTGTTGCCAACAAACGACACTGGCGCGGGCTGGGAATGGATCTGGAAAATCTGCTGAGTACCGAACGTGCCGAGCGTCTGGCCGGGGAGATTCTGACGCCACCTGAAATGCAGCGCATGACGGCCGCCTCGCGAGATCAGTTGGCGTTGCTGGTGACACTGACGTTTTCGGTGAAAGAAAGTCTGTTCAAGGCGCTGTATCCGATCGTGCAGCAGCGCTTTTACTTCGAGCATGCTGAAGTGCTGGAGTGGACGGAGGCCGGTGAAGTCCGGTTGCGGTTGTTGACGGACTTGTCTGCCGAGTGGCGCAACGGCACTGAACTGGAGGCGCAGTTCGGGGTGCAGGATGGGCAGTTGTTGAGTCTGGTCAGTATCCACGCCTGAAATCTTTAGCGCCTGTCCGGGCCTCATCGCTGGCAAGCCAGCTCCCACGGGTTTCTGAGTGGACCTTAAATCCGTGCTCACCACGGTCACTGTGGGAGCTGGTTTGCCAGCGATGGGGCCAGCACAATCACCGCAAATACCTAGCGGCGCTCCTGATTCCTCGGCCAACTCAGGCTGAAACACGCCCCACCCAGACTCTTGCTCTTGCCAATGATCGCCCGGCCGTCATGCCAGTGAATGATCCGCCGCACAATCGACAAGCCCAGACCATGCCCGCCCGACGCCCGCGTACGGCTGTCGTCCAGACGCAGAAACGGGGTAAAAATCCGCTCCCACGCGACCTCCGGCACACCCGGACCGTCGTCCTCGACGTCGACGCGACAGCGCAATTGCCCGACCTGATAACTCACCGTCACGTTCGAACGGGCGTGGCGCATCGCGTTGCTCACCAGATTCTGCAGCGCCCGGTGCAGATAGCGCGGCTCGGCTTCGACCCAGGCATCATCGTTATCCGCAGCAGACAGGCACAAACCACGCTGCACCGTGACCTCGGCGCGTAACGGCGCCAGTTCCTCGATCACCTGATTGACCAGTGCATCGAGATCGATGCGCTGGAAGGTCAGCGCCGGCGAACCCTGTTCCAGCCGCGCATAGGTAAGCATTTCATCGACCAGCTTATCGAGGTCTTCGATGTCGTGATCCATGCCTTCACGGTACTTTTCCAGCGCTTGCGGCGTGGTTGCCGAACCGATCATCTCCAGGCCGAAACGCAGGCGTGCCACCGGTGTGCGCAATTCATGGGACACCGCGCGCACCAGTTCGCGCTGAATCGCCAGCAGCTGTTGCAAGTGCTCAGCCATGCCATTAAACGCCGACGCCAGACGCCCGACCGAGTCAGCACCGCGCGCTGGCACACGGGTTTCCAGGCTGCCCTTGGCAATCCGCGTGGCCGCGGCTTCGAGGCCACGCAAACGGCGTTCGAGCTGACGCACCAACAAATAAACGATAAGGCCGATCAGGGTCAGGCCGAGTGCAGCAATCAGCACCAGCCATTCCGGCGGATACGGGTTCATCTGATACAGCGGGCCGATCTCCAGCACCCACGGCGTGCCGACCATGCCGGCAAAGACGCGGATCGAATCGCCGCCCTTGCCCAGCGCCATGACGGTGTCGCCTTCGGCCACGCGGCGGCTCTGGTCTTCGTCCATGTCGGCATCATTCACCGTGACCAGGCGCAGATCGAAACCGAAACCCTTTTCTTCCTTTATCTGCGCGAGGCGCTTGGGCTGCTCGCCGACCGGCACGCGCACCAATTCATCGGCCAGCAGGTAAATGGTCGCGCGGGCCAGTTGTTCGCTGATCTGCTGCACTTCCCCCACCAGCACCAGTTGCTCTTTGTCGCTGACCATTCGATAGACTTTCGCCGCGTGCGGCCCGGTCTGCTCGACCAGCGCCTGACCACGCTGTACACGGGTGCGCTGGGACAGATCGAGATCGGTCTCGGCAAACTTCTTCAGCGCCAGCGGAATCCCCAGCAACCGCTCCCACACCAGCAACGCGCGATGGCGCTCGGTTTCGTTCATCGGTTGCAGATTGCCGGCCATCAGCGAGAACGTGCCGTGGGCCAGCCGCTCGCGATATTGCTCGCTGCGCACCTGATTGAGCAGGTTGAGCGCCAGCACGCCGAGCACCGCCACCAGAATGATCGCTGCGCACATGCCGCCGTAGATGCGCAGGAAGATCGAGTTCACAGCGGCAGATCTACGCAGGCTTCAGGCACGAACAGATAACCTTTGCTGCGGATGGTCTTGATCAGGCGCGGATGGTCGGGGTCGTCACCGATTTTCGGGCGAATGCGCGAAATGCGCACATCGATCGAACGGTCCTGACCGTCATAGCCGATGCCGCGCAGTGCGGTGAAAATTTCTTCGCGCGACAGAATGCGCCCGGCGTTGGACACCAGCAGCCAGAGCAGATCGAATTCGGCGCTGGTCAGTTCGATGCCATTGTCGCTCAGCCACGCCTCGCGCAAGGCGTCGTCGACCACCAACGGACCAAATTGCAGACGACGGGATTTCTCGGCGACCGGTTCGGGTGTGTCGCTGCGGCGCAGCAACGCCTGGATTCGCGCCAGCAACAGCCGTGGGCGCACCGGTTTGCACACGTAATCGTCGGCACCGAGGTCAAGCCCCTGGATCTGATCGGCATCGTCGGTGCGCGCAGTGAGCATCAGAATCGGCCCGTCATACTGATTACGCACCTTGCGGCAAATGCTCAGGCCATCTTCGCCGGGCAGCATCAGGTCGAGGATCACCAGATCCGGCTGCTCCTTGATGATCCGCGCCGCCGCCAACGCACCGTTACCTTCGATGTCCACGCGCAGTCCATTGGCTTGCAGGTAGTCGCGCGTCAGTTCGGCCAATCGCTGGTCATCCTCGACGATCAATACCTGAAAGGCTTGTTGCTCCACCGGTGACCTCTACTTTCTATTGTTATTGATAAAAGGAAGGCGATTGCCCGGACACACAATCCCCTGCAGGAGCTGTCGAGTGAAACGAGGCTGCGATCTTTTGATCTTGCTTTTCAAGATCAGGATCAAAAGATCGCAGCCTTCGGCAGCTCCTACAGGGGTACGCGATATTCAGCGTGATCCTCCCGTCCTTTTGTCATGTTTCTGGAGGATAACAATGCCTGCGCATGAGCCGATTGTATAAACGGCGTACAGCCAGAACACAAGTCGGTAAATGCGTTCGGACAAGGCGGTTTTTTGTGATAGGGTTCGCGCCCTTAAAAATCCGCTGAAGCGTTTTTCCCGGTGAAAAAACAGTGACAGACGGTCTAGCTCAGCAGGTTCGCGGCCTACACGCATTTTCGAAGTTTCTTACACAATTTACGCACAGGCTTATCCACAGGTAGTACGTTGCAATCCCCCCCTGAAACGCATTATCTTGTAGCCCGAGCGCAAAAAAACCCTACATGTAGGGTTTGACGCTAAAAAACCAAACACAAACCCGGCAGTGAATTCAAGGCTTTTTATTGCCATTGTCTGGTTGAACCAAACGTATTTTCGAAAGCCCAAACCGCGCCTGCGGATGGCTACCGTTTTTGCGCCGATCACGGTGTTTACGGTACGGGTGTTGCAGTGGCGAAACTGCTCCCCGAAAGGAATGCGGTGATACGCGTATCGCGTGAACCGAAGACTTCGGCATGGAAGCGGCGCTCACAAGGCCCTCTTCCTGAACTGTCCCGAAGTCGTTATGCCCGGCGCGTGCCGGTTGTAGTGCTTCAGGACGGAACGGTGGGCACCGTGATGGTGCCCAAACAAACATAGAGAACGTGGAGACACCCATGCAAACCGACACAACTCGCGAGAACCCGCAGGGCACCTTGCCGCAGGCCGCCGATTCGAATTCGGATCTGGCAGCCACCGCGCCTGGTCAACTGCGCGTGATCAAGCGCAATGGCACTGTCGTTCCTTACACCGATGACAAGATCACCGTCGCTATCACCAAAGCGTTCCTCGCAGTTGAAGGCGGCACCGCTGCCGCTTCGTCGCGAATCCACGACACTGTTGCGCGCCTGACCGAACAGGTCACTGCAACCTTCAAGCGTCGCATGCCATCGGGCGGCACCATCCACATCGAAGAAATCCAGGACCAGGTCGAACTGGCCCTGATGCGTGCCGGCGAGCAGAAAGTCGCTCGCGACTACGTGATCTACCGTGACGGTCGTTCGAAAGAGCGCGCTGCCCACGCACCGGCCGAAGAAGCGGTCAACGCTCACCCGTCGATCCGCATCACCCGTGCCGACGGTAGCCTGGCGCCGCTGGACATGGGTCGTCTGAACACCATCGTCACCGAAGCCTGCGAAGGTCTGGAAGAAGTCGACGGCGACCTGATCCAGCGCGAAACCCTGAAAAACCTCTACGACGGCGTGGCCCTGACCGACGTCAACACCGCGCTGGTGATGACCGCCCGTACCCTGGTCGAGCGTGAGCCGAACTACTCGTTCGTCACCGCCCGCCTGCTGATGGACACCCTGCGTGCCGAAGGCCTGGGCTTCCTCGGTGTGGCCGAAAGCGCCACTCACCACGAAATGGTCGACCTGTACGCCAAGGCGCTGCCGGCTTACATCGCCAAAGGTATCGAGTTCGAACTGCTGAACCCTGTGCTGGCCTCCTTCGACCTGGAAAAACTGGGCAAGGCGATCAACCACGAGCGTGATCAGCAATTCACCTACCTGGGTCTGCAAACCCTGTACGACCGTTACTTCATCCACAAGGATGGCGTGCGTTTCGAACTGCCGCAGATCTTCTTCATGCGCGTGGCCATGGGCCTGGCGATCGAAGAGAAGCAGAAAGAAGACCGTGCGATCGAGTTCTACAACCTGCTGTCGTCCTTCGACTACATGTCGTCGACCCCGACCCTGTTCAACGCCGGTACCCTGCGTCCACAGCTGTCGAGCTGCTACCTGACCACCGTGCCGGATGACCTGTCGGGCATCTACCACGCGATCCACGACAACGCCATGTTGTCGAAATTCGCTGGCGGCCTGGGCAACGACTGGACGCCGGTGCGTGCACTGGGTTCGTACATCAAGGGCACCAACGGCAAGTCGCAAGGCGTGGTTCCGTTCCTGAAAGTGGTGAACGACACCGCTGTGGCCGTTAACCAGGGTGGCAAGCGCAAAGGCGCTGTGTGTGCCTACCTGGAAACCTGGCACATGGACATCGAAGAGTTCATCGAGCTGCGCAAGAACACCGGTGATGATCGTCGTCGTACCCACGACATGAATACCGCCAACTGGATCCCTGACCTGTTCATGAAGCGTGTCTTCGATGACGGCAAGTGGACCCTGTTCTCGCCATCCGAAGTGCCGGACCTGCACGACCTGACCGGTAAAGCCTTCGAAGAGCGCTACGAGTACTACGAAGCGCTGACCGAATACCCAGGCAAGGTCAAACTGTTCAAGACCATCCAGGCCAAAGACCTGTGGCGCAAAATGCTCTCCATGCTGTTTGAAACCGGCCACCCATGGCTGACTTTCAAAGACCCGTGCAACCTGCGTAGCCCGCAGCAGCACGTCGGCGTGGTTCACAGCTCGAACCTGTGCACCGAGATCACCTTGAACACCAACAAGGACGAGATCGCCGTTTGCAACCTGGGCTCGATCAACCTGCCGAACCACATCGTCAACGGCAAGCTGGACACCGCCAAGCTGGAACGCACCGTGAACACCGCCGTGCGCATGCTCGATAACGTTATCGACATCAACTACTACTCGGTGCCACAAGCGAAGAACTCCAACTTCAAGCACCGTCCGGTCGGTCTGGGCATCATGGGCTTCCAGGACGCTTTGTACCTGCAGCACATTCCTTACGGTTCCGACGCTGCCGTCGAGTTCGCCGACAAGTCGATGGAAGCGGTCAGCTACTACGCGATCCAGGCTTCCTGCGACCTGGCTGACGAGCGCGGCGCATACGAGACGTTCCAGGGTTCGCTGTGGTCCAAAGGCATCCTGCCACTGGATTCGCAACAGATCCTGATCGAAGCCCGTGGCCAGAAGTACATCGATGTCGACCTGAACGAAACCCTCGACTGGGCACCGGTTCGCGCCCGTGTACAGAAAGGCATTCGTAACTCGAACATCATGGCCATCGCACCGACCGCGACCATTGCCAACATCACTGGCGTATCGCAGTCGATCGAACCGACCTACCAGAACCTGTATGTGAAATCGAACCTGTCGGGCGAATTCACCGTGATCAACCCGTACCTGGTTCGCGACCTCAAGGCTCGCGGCCTGTGGGACTCGGTCATGATCAACGACCTGAAGTACTACGACGGTTCGGTTCAGCAGATCGAGCGCATCCCGCAAGAACTCAAAGACCTCTACGCGACCGCGTTCGAAGTGGACACCAAGTGGATCGTTGACGCCGCCAGCCGTCGTCAGAAGTGGATCGACCAGGCCCAGTCGCTGAACCTGTACATCGCCGGCGCATCGGGCAAGAAGCTCGACGTGACCTATCGCATGGCCTGGTACCGTGGTCTGAAAACCACTTACTACCTCCGTGCCCTGGCCGCGACCAGCACCGAGAAGTCGACCATCAACACCGGCAAGCTGAACGCTGTTTCCAGCGGCGGCAACCACGGTGACGATTCGGTTCTGGCAGCACCTGCCGGTCCTGCTCCAGTGCCAAAGGCTTGTGCGATTGACGAGCCGGATTGCGAAGCTTGCCAATAAGCTGAGCTGAGTCAGGCGTTGCGAGACGCCTGATACTCTCCGGGCAAAAGAAACCCCCGACAGACTTCTGGTTTGCCGGGGGTTTTCTTTTGTCTGGAGTAAAAATCGAAGTAAAAAAAACGGCGAAACCTGAATGCAGGCTTCGCCGTTTTTATTCGTACAACGGCTTTTGTCAGACCGCGAATGACTCGGTCATTGCCTGCCCTACGACAGGAATGGTGAAGGATTGACCGTTGTTGGTGTAGAACGTTTCGATGGTATTCCCGCCCTTGTACCAGTCCTTCAGGAACACACCGGAATCCAGGTTGCCGCTTTGCAGATCGGCGGCATTGAAGATGTAGGCGCCAAGGTCGTTCTGGACAATCCGCACATCACTGACACTCTGAATGTTCTTGAGGGTGACAGTGTCGATCCCGGATGTGCCTGTGTCCTGGATGCCTACCATGGTTTTCGAGAACACAATATAGGCGTCACCGCCCTCTCCGCCCAAGGCATCACCCGATCCGCGCAAGTTCAACGTATCAACACCTGCACCACCCTGGAGTTCATAGCCGTAACCGGTACCCGTCAAGGTATCGTTACCGTCACCACCATAGGCAATTCCCGCCGACACGGTGATGTTATCGTTGCCAGATTCGCCATAAAGAATGCTGCCGGCATCGTCATCGGCACTGCGCATGGTGTCATTGCCGTTACCACCGTAAAGCGTATCGGCCTGGACGCCGCTAATAGTCAGTGGTCCGAATGCACCGGTATCAGTGGCGGTGCCGCCATAGATAAAGTCATCCCCCTCACCACCATAGATGAGGTCGTTACCCGCCCCGCCCTCAAGCTTATTCGAGTAGGCGTTGCCAGTCAGCATGTCATTGAATGCCGATCCCATCAGGTTATCGATGTTAATCAGCACGTCACCTTGAGCGTCGCCACCTGCGGCAGTGCCCTCCAGCAAGTTGATCTGAACGCTGCCAGTACTGGTTAAGTACCAAGCGCCATCACCTCGACCAACCCCCGTCAGCAGATCGGCGCCAGCGCCACCGACAAAATTCTCCGCCGCAGCGGCACTGCCCGTAAAGCTGTCGGCCTGTGTCGTACCTTGGAATACTTCGATCGACGTATAGATGTCGCCAGCGGCCGCGCCAGTCAAAACAGGTGCGCCCAGATCCAGGGTGACACCGACAGCTTCGTCGGCAAAGCTCACCATATCCATACCGAAACCACCGTCGAATCGGTTGATGCCCGCATCCCCGACAAACGCATCACTGAAGTCAGACCCCAGGATCGCTTCGATACTGCTGTAAACATCGCCGGCGGCAATTCCGGTGTGTATCCCGGTTTTGGTATTGAGGGTCACGCCCTTGTCGGCATCGCCATAACTGACCGTATCAAAACCCTCTCCACCGTTGAGTTGGTCTGCCCCTGCGCCTCCGAACAGCGTGTCATTGCCGGCACCGCCGGTAATGACGTTGTCCGAGGCATTGCCACGAGCAATGAAGTTGCCGGTACCGGTAAAGGTCAGACGCTCGACTTCACTGGCCAGGGTGATGGTGTTCAGTGTGGTGCGCACTTCAT
>NZ_AKJR01000060.1:0-17880 GCF_000282235.1 Pseudomonas sp. GM24
GCGTCACGGGATGCATTCCCACGCAGAGCGTGGGAACGATCACGGAGTGGTTAGACCATCCCGCCCAACTTCAACTCACTCTTCAGGTACGCATAATAAATCGGCCCCGCCACCACCCCCGGCAGGCCGAACGCGGCCTCGAACACCAGCATCGCCAACAGCAACTCCCACGACTTGGCACTGATCTGCCCGCCAACGATGCGCGCGTTGAGAAAGTACTCGAGCTTGTGGATAAAAATCAGATAGCCCAGCGCGGCAATCGCCACCCAGATCGACAGTGACAGGCCGACGATGGTGATCAGCGTGTTCGACATCAGGTTGCCGATCACCGGCAACAGGCCGAGCAGGAAGGTCAGCACGATCAGGGTTTTGGTCAGTGGCAACTTGATGCCGAACATCGGCAGGATCACCGCGAGGAAGATCCCGGTGAAGAAGGTGTTGAGCAGGGAAATCTTGATCTGCGCGAAGACAATGTTGCGGAAGGCCTGCACCAGCAAGTGCAAGCGATCAAACAGGGCCGCAGCCAGCGGTTTGCGCTTGGTCACGTCGGGGATGCGCTGCAAGGCAATGATCGCGCCGAGCACCATGCCGATCAGCAGCGTGACGAACATGTGTGCGGCGTCTTTGCCGACCAGTTGCAGGTCAGACAGGTGCTTGCTCATCCACTCGCCAATCGCCACGCGAAACTCGGCAGCACTGGCCGGTAGATAGGCGTCGATGAACGGCGGCAATTGCCCGCGCGCGCGGTCGACCACACCCATGAATTTGTCGAGGGAAGCGCCGGGGTTTTCCGCTTCATGCAGGAGAAAACTGATCGCGCCGGCGAAGATCAACGCCAGCACACTCACCACCAAAGTGCCGAGCAACGCCACCGCCAGCCAACGCGCGCGGCGGCCTTCGATCAGCCGTTGCAGTTGCGGGGTGAGCATGTTGACCAGTTCAAATACCAACAGCCCGGCCAGCAGACTCGGCAACAAGCGCAACGGTAGCACCAGCAGCAAACCGCCGAAAATGATGATGCAACTGACCCAGAACACTACATGACGCTCAGAAAACGTTGGCATACAGCCTCAAAACGAACGGCGTAAAAGGATTGGCAGTCTGCCAGCGTTCCGGGGGGAGCACTAGGGATATGCGGTGCTTCAGGTCCCCTCACCCTAACCCTCTCCCAAAGGGAGAGGGAACCGATCGAGGAATGGCGAAAAAATCCGGCGACCTGCCAGTCCTGTATTGAATCCAGAATCGGCCAGATAGTTCAGGTCGATGGATATCTGAAAACAACACGGTCAGTCCCCTCTTCCCTCCGGGAGAGGGGACCGATTGGGGGATGCTCTGGATACCCGGTGACCTGAAATAGCGCCATGGAATCCATAATCGACCGGTTTTTTCAGGTCGACGAGTTTCTTGAGACACCGCGGTCAGTCCCCTCTCCCTCTGGGAGAGGGTTAGGGTGAGGGCGCCCCCCACAGAACCAGGTTATTTTTTCTTCAGGCAATCACTCATGAACGTCTTGCGCGCATCGCCGGTCAGGGCTTTGGTTTTCGCGTCGGCGTTGCAGGTTTTCATTTTTTCCTGCTGCGGGGTCAGGGCCTTGGCATCGTTGGCCGCTGGCGTTGCCTTGAGGCAGGTGCTCATAAAGGTTTTGCGCTCATCGCCTTTCAGACTCTTGGCGGTCGCATCGGCATTGCAGGTGGTCATTTTGTTCTGTTGCGCCGTGGCGGCGAAACCCTGGGAACACAGGAGCAAACCAATCATCAACAACGGCACACGCAACATCTTCATGGAGTTTTCTCCTTGTCGCCGCTCCGATGGGGGCGGCCTCTGCTGGAGTGTAGCCAAATCTTGTTACACCTTCCTGCCTTCCAGATGGCTACGGCGATACTGCTCCGGCGTGCAACCGGCCTGCCGCGCGAACATGGCGATAAATGCCGAGCCGCTGCTGTAACCAAGATCGAAGGCGATTTCCTGTACGCTGCGCGACGTCTCCAGCGCCTCGATTGCCGCGAGATAACGCAGACGCTGGCGCCACTCGCCGAAACTCATCCCCAACTCCCGAACGAATTGCCGGGCCAGCGTGCGCTCACTGACGTGCACTTGCAGCGCCCAATGCGCCAGCGGCTGATTGTTGCCCGGTTCGGCCTGCAAGGTTTCGAGGATTGCCAGCAACCCCGGACTGCTCGCGTACGGCAGATAACATTCGTGCACGGGTGCCTGCTGCAATTGATCGACCAGCACCTGCGCCAGACGCTGATCGGCATCCCGTTCGGGAATCTTCACGTCGCGGGCGGCGAAGTCTTTGAGAATCGCCTTGAGAATGTCACTGATCGCCAGGGTACAGGCGCGCTTCGGCAACTCGGTACAAACCTCGGGATCAAGGCACACCGCACGATAGTTGACCGGTTGATGGCTGTAGAAACTGTGCTCGACCTGCGGCGGTACCCACACCGCGTACTGTGGCGGTGACATGAAGCGGCTGCCGTCGACGTCCATGTGCAGCACGCCATGAGCGGCGTACTCCAGCGTGCCCCACGGATGGCGATGCGGCGCGGCGTATTCATGGGCATTGAAGTCGGCGTAGCGGAAGTACACCGCCGATGGCAGTTCGCTGAAATCCAGCAGATCGATGTGTTTGCTGTTCATGCTGTCCGGTTTCAGAGGCAGGTTGTCCGGTTCGAAGTATAGGCCTGCATCCAGACAAGGGATAATCGCCCTTCATCAACGTAATGGTTTCAACTCATGCAATACGCGTTTCCGCTGCTGGCGATTTTTATCTGGGCCGGCAATACCGTGATCAACAAACTCGCGGTCGGGGCAATCTTCCCCGCCGAGATCGGTTTCTATCGCTGGCTCCTCGCCGGTTTGCTGTTCACCCCGTTCATGCTCAAAGCGGTGATCGCGCACTGGCCGCAGATCCGCCCGAACCTGGGCAAGATTTTCATCCTCGGCGTACTCGGCATGGCGGTGTATCAAAGCCTCGCCTACTTCGCCGCAACCCTGACCACCGCCACCAACATGGGCATCATCCTGTCGCTGATGCCGTTGATGTCGCTGGCCATGGCAATCATCAGTCTCGGTCAGCGCCTGACGGCGGGGGCACTGGTCGGTGCGGTGTTGTCGTTTGCCGGTGTGCTGGTGGTGGTGTCCTCCGGCAGCCTCGGCGCGTTGCTGCAGCACGGCGTGAACATGGGCGATGCGATGATGTTGATCGCCACCCTGGCCTATGCGATCTACAGCACTTTGCTGAAAAAATGGCAGCTGCGCCTGCCGCCGCTGGTGTTGCTGTATCTGCAGGTGCTGGTGGCGATTGTCGTGTTGTTTCCGCTATACGCAGCTTCGCCGAAGACCGGGCTGACTCTGCAGAACATTCCGCTCGTGCTGTATGCGTGCCTGCTGGCGTCGATGCTCGCGCCGCTGGCGTGGATGCAGGCTGTGCAGCGTCTGGGGCCGAGCCGCACGACGTTGTTCTTTAACCTGCTGCCATTGATTACCGCGCTGATTGCGGCGGTGGTGTTGAAGGAGCAGTTGGCGATGTATCACTTGGTGGGCGGGTTGTTGACGCTGGGCGGGGTGATTCTTTCCGAGCGCTGGACCACCGTGTTGGGCCGCCGAGTCAGCGTTGCCTGATGGAAAAGATCGCAGCCTGCGGCAGCGCCTACATGAGTTCGGGGCGTTCACAAAATCTGTGTTCGACACTGAACCCGTAGGAGCTGCCGCAGGCTGCGATCTTTTGATCCTAAAGGCCTGCAGCCTTCAGCCGCGCCGCATGCTCGACAAACAGTCGCACCGGATCTGCACCCTTGCCGACCAGCCCCAGCGACTGATTGACGATATCGAAGTGGTCCAGCGGATAGTCATCACCAATCACCGTGCCCAGATGCGAGCTATACCGCCCGACCATCCCATCGCACTGCCCCGGTTCACGCACAAACGTTTTCGCAAACAACCGGCAACTTCGATTCGTCCCGTCAAACAAATTCCCGCCACGATCAGTCTTGCCCGGCTGCAATGTCCCCGACCACGAGTAATAGCGCACGCCGTTGACCTCTTCCGGCCCGTGCCCGCCCCACGTTTCCGGCAAGCCCTGTGGATAACGCTGGTTGAACAGCGCCACGCCCTCAGTGGTCAGCGATTGATGCGAGGCGTGAATATCCACCGGCAGTTTCGGCCCGTGGTAACCGGTTTCCATTAGCGCCATCAGCCAGCCGACAAAACGCAGCAATGCCTCAAGCACACGACCCTTGGCGCTGTCCGCCGGGTAATGTTTTTGCAGATAGTCGGCCAGTTCCGAACCATGATTCGGTCCGGCGACCGACGTCACCGAGGCCACCAGATCCGGCCGCTTCGCCGCCGCATAGCGCGCCGTCAATGAGCCCTGACTGTGGCCGAACAGGTTGACCTTTTGCGCCCCGGTTTCGCGCAAGACCTCATCGATGCGCGCCAGCAACTGCTCGCCGCGCACCTCTGTGGAGTTGAGCGGCGACACCTGCACCGCAATCACCGTCGCACCACCCCGGCGCAGTGCCTTGACGATGCCGTACCAGTACGGATAGAGCACCAGCCGGATAAACCCGAGCATTCCGGGCACCAACACCAATGGATAACGCGTCGACATGGGCAAACATCCTTGTGGTCGGTGAGTGGATGCCAGACGTGCAAAACGCCCGCCAAGCATCCTCCCTGATCATGACAACTCAACGACCAGCCTACTTCAGGCCCACCACCCCCGCCACAATCAGCCCTACCGAAACCAGTTTGACCAGCGTCAGGCTCTCACCCAACAGGGCAAAGCCGAGGAACACCGTGCCCAGCGAACCAATCGCGGTCCAGATCGGGTAAGCGATGCTCACCGGCAGCTCGCGCATCGCCAGGGTCAGGAAGTAGATCCCGCCGACCGCCGCAATCACCGTGATCAACGAGGGCCACAGCCGGGTGAAGCCCTCGGCGTACTTCATGCCCATGGCGAAGGTCACTTCAAACCCGGCGGCGATCAGCAGGAACAGCCAGGCCACCTAGAACTCCCGGGCAAGGCTGAGCAAACGCTGCTCCGCCTCGGCCACCGATACCGCGAAAGTGCGTTCGGCGGACTCTTCGCCCTCGGCTGCGACCACGCTGACGTCATTGATGCCGATGAAACCCAGCGCCGTGCGCAACCATGGATCGGCGTGGTTCAAGGCTTCCAGTTCACCACCCGGACCGAAGCCGAAGCCACCGCGACTGGTGACGATCAAGGCTTTCTTGCCCTGCAACAAAGGCGTGTACTGGGCGACGCCATTGTCCAGCGTGTGATCGAAGGTCAGCCCCAGGCGCACGATCTGATCGACCCAGGCCTTGAGGCCGCTGGGCACACTGAAGTTGTACATCGGTGTGGAAATCAGCAGCAGGTCGTGCTCGAACAACTCGCCAACCAATTGATCGCTCAGGGCCAGATCGGCCTGCATCGACAGTGGGCGTGTTTCAGGCTGTGGATAAAACGCGGCGGCGACAAAGGCTTCGTTGACCGCCGGAATCAGTGCCCGCCCGACCTCGCGGCGAGTCACTTGCGCCTGCGGATGACGCACCTGCCAGGCACTGAGAAAATGTTCCGCCAGACGCCGCGAATGGGAACGGTCGCCACGTGGGCTGGCATGGATCGCAAGAATTTTGCTCATCTAAAACTCCTTGAGGCTAGACTTGAGTTGGCGTGTCGTTGCAGATTGCAGGTGTCACCCCTAAGCCTCAAATGAGCAAAAGTCAGTCTGGATGAGTTTATTTCATCCATGGAGTTTTCAATGTTCGCCTCGCTGCCTCTCACCGCCCTGCGCGCTTTTGAATCGGCGTCACGGCTGCTCAGTTTCAAGGCTGCCGCCGAAGAACTGTCGGTCACGCCCACGGCGATTTCTCACCAGATCCGGTCGCTGGAAGACTGGCTCGGCCTCGCGTTGTTCGAACGCCTGCCACGCCAGGTGCGCCTGACCGAGGGCGGCGAGCGCCTGTTTCGCAGCCTGCACGGCGCATTGCTGGAAGTGGCGCAGAGCGTCGATACCCTGCGCCCGCAGCGCAACGCCAGCACGCTGACGCTATCGACCACCGCCGCGTTTGCCGCGCTGTGGCTGGTGCCGCGCCTCGGACGCTTTTATGCGCAGCATCCGAACATCAACGTGCGCCTCGACACCCACTGCGAAGTCATCGATCTGCATCAGGACGCCAGCGTCGATCTGGTGTTGCGCTACAGCCTCGACGACTACCCGAACCTGCACGGTCTGTGCCTGTTCGATGAATCGTTCGGCGTTTATGGCTCGCCCGAGCAAGTGGCGCTGGCCGCGCGGCGTACGCCAACGTTGATCAGCGTGCGCTGGCACAACTCGAAACTGTATGCCCATGGCTGGGAAGCGTGGTGCGCCAAGGCCGAGGAAAACTGGCTGAACCAGCAACCGGCGATCCGCGAATACGATGAAGAACATTACGCCCTGCAAGCGGCGATCGCCGGGCAAGGGCTGGTGCTGGCGAGCAATATTCTGGTGTCGGAGAGCGTCGCCAGCGGTTTGCTGGTGCCGTACAAGGGCGAGGTTCAGGTCGATGGCGCCGGTTACAGCGCGTTGTGTGTGCCGGGGCGTGAGCGGCATCCGCCGGTGCGGGCGTTTTTTGCCTGGTTGCGCGACGAAGCGCAGCGCTCGGGACTGGTGCCAAGGTCGCAGCAAATCGGGTAAAACTTTTTGCAACGCTCATGACTCACAGCTTAGGTAGCGACCGCGTCCGCAGAACGTGGCGACAATCGGATTAGCCTCCAGGAGATCGAAATGAGCGACGACCTGCATCTGTCAGATGTTCAAACCTTGCGCGACCGTGCGCGCCAACACGTCGAGAATGGCGCCGTCACCGAGGGCTACAGCGCCGACCGTGAAGAGGTGCTGCGCTTGCTCAATGAATCGCTGGCCACTGAACTGGTCTGCGTGCTGCGCTACAAGCGCCACTATTTCATGGCCAATGGCGTGAAAGCCCATGTGGCCGCCGAAGAGTTTCTCGAGCACGCCACCCAGGAAGCCGAGCACGCCGACCGTCTGGCCGAGCGCATCGTGCAATTAGGCGGCGAGCCTGAGTTCAACCCCGACCTGCTGTCGAAAATGTCCCACGCGCAATATGTGGCCGGCAACACCCTCAAAGAGATGGTCTACGAAGACCTCGTTGCCGAGCGGATCGCCATCGACAGTTATCGCGAGATCATTCAGTACATCGGCGAGAAAGACCCGACTACGCGGCGTATCTTCGAAGATATTCTGGCGCAGGAAGAAGAACATGCCGATGACATGGCTGACATCCTGAACGACCTCTAAACCCTATCGCGAGCAGGCTCACTCCTACATGTGGAATGCGTTCCCATGTAGGAGTGAGCCTGCTCGCGATGGCGTCTTTCATAACGCTGAAGATTACTTGGTCGGTTTTACGGTGACAGGCGCCTTGCCCGCCTTCATCTGCTCCAGCAACGGCGCACACTGATTCGGCTCACCGCCACTCGGCGCCACCAGCGCCAACAGCCCCGCCGCCGGTGCGGCAATCACGCCCAACGCAACCATCCCCGCTCCACGCAACATCAGCGGCACGGCCTTCACGCCGGCATCCGGCTTGATGAACTTGCCCCGCACATACAGCGGCGAACGCAGGGAGATCAAACGCCAGCCCTTGGATTCCGGCGTTACCGTCAGATCCAGTTGCTCGGTGGCCATGTTCGCCGTGCCGTCGATATAGATGATCGCGTTCTCGGTATCGAAGACAAACAACTGCGTGGTCGCCAGACCGGTCTTGATGTCAAAGTCGGCGGCTGCGCAGTTGATCTTCACTTCCTTGTCGCCAAAGATCTTGCCGACCACATAGTTGCCGACGTTGAGCCCGGCCAGTTCCATCAGCTCACGGCTGATCGCGCCGTCGTTGATCAACATCTTCAATTTGCCGTTGGCGCCGCCCAGCAGCTTGGCCACCGAGTTGCCGCGACCAGTGATATCGGCGTCGCCATTCAGCTCACCAAAACTGGTCTTCATCGGTTCGAAAGTCGGGAACAGCTCTTTGAGTTTGAACCTGCGCGCAGTCAGCTTCGCCCGGCCTTCCAATGGTTCGGTGCGGCCATTGAGGCGAATCTGTGCATCGAGATTACCGCCAGCGACACCGAAGCGCAGTGGCTCCAGGCTGAGTTCGCCGTCGTTGAGTTTCAGGTGGGTATAAAGATCGTTGAACGGCAGTTTCTCGCTGTGGACGATGCGCTTGCCGGTGAACTCGACGTCGGCGTCCATCGCGCGCCAGCGATCAGTCTTGAACTCTTCCACCGGCAGCACTTTATCGACCGGCTGTTTGCTCTCGCCACCGCGGGCCTTTTGCTTGTCATTGGAGTCGGCGCCGATCAGCGGTGCGAGGTCAGCGAACAACAGTTGATTGGAGAGCAACGCGCCGCTGAGTTTTGGTCGCGGCTGGCTGGCGACGTAGGTCAGGTCGCCATGAATATCACTGCTGCCGATCTTGCCGTTGAACTGCTCATAGGTAAATTTCGCCCCGGCCTCGTCATGCAGCTTGGCGATCAAATGGCCGTCGGTGGCGTACGGTGGCGTATCCGGCAGGGTCACGCCGGTCAGCGGATAGAGATTGCCGAGGCTGGCGCCGGCCAGTTTCAGGCGCAGATCGAGGGCGCCGAGATTGAGCGGATCGGTCAGCGTGCCAGCCAGTTCGATGCTGGTGTCGCCGATCTTCGCCTGGGCCTGCAGCGGGAATGGCTTGCGCGCATCCTGCAAGGCGAGCAACCCGCCGATCTTGCCTTGGCCGGTGAGGTTCTGCCCGTGGTATTGGCCTTTGACCTTCAAGGCAAACGCATAATCCTGCGGTGCACCGCCCTTGTCCTGGGCGGTTTTCGCTGCTTTGGCACCGACGATATCGCTGTACGGAATGGGCTTGCCCAGCGGATCGATCAGCACATCGAGATTGGTCTTGAGCGTTTGATCGTCGAGGGTGACATGGCCCTTGTCGAAACCGATGGCGCCGATGTCGACGACCCAATTCGACGGCTCAGCGTTCGGATCTTTCGGGTCGAACTTGAACGTCCAGTTGGCGCGGCCATCGGCCAGACGCTGCAACTGGGCATTGGGCTCGGTCAGATCGATGCGCGGAATCACCACCCGTTGCGCCAACAGCGCCAGCGGCGAGATACGCAGCTCAACGCGCTTGAGCGTGACCATCTGCGGTTGCTTCGACCAGTCCGGGTTGCCCAGGCTCAAGTCCTCGGCGACCACGTGCGGCCACGGCACCCACGCGCGCCAGCCACCCTCGTCCGGCTCGCGCTGCCAGATCACCGCGAGATTGCCGTTGATGGCAAACGGTCGGTGCAGTTCTTCCGAGACTTTGGCGTTGAGCGGCGGTTTGATCCGGTTCCAGTCGAAGAACACGATGATCAATACCAGCACGGCCAGTAGCAGCACGAGGATGGCGAAGGTCCAGCTGAAGATTTTTCCAGTGCGCGTCATGCACAAAGCTCCTGATCACGACCGCACGCAGAGACTGCGGCGCACGGCTGAAACGGCGGGCCAAAGCGGCCCTCATGAAATCTACGACTGGCAAACCAGCCGCAGGTTTAATCGAAAGGCCGATTACTGCGCAAAAAGTCGCGCGAAATCTGACCAATCAGTCGAACAGTGTTACCGCGACCGCACTTTTGCGAGGCGCGAGTGAGTCGGAAATACCCACCTCGGTGCAAAACCGTCGGCCGGAAAGCCGCGATCTAGAGCCTCCCGGCAGAACAATCAATTCTGTTGATTATTACCATTGCGTTTATGAACTTTTATATCGACTTATCGAGAGTAGCATTGCCCTCGTACCCACTTTATCGCCCTCCCAAGGAGCAACCCATCATGAAACGCCAATTACTGCTCAGCCTTACCCTGTCGATGCTAGCCAGCACTGCTTTCGCCCTGCCCGCTGCCGACCAAGCGACTCCGCAAGTTAAATCCAGCCACTCGGTATTCAGCCAAACCGTAGCAGCTGATGGTTCGGACCGTACTCCACAAGGCCAGACCCTGGCTGAAGGCGGCCGCGATCGCCTGGAAGAGAAAGGTCTGGTTCAAGACGGCTACGACAAGACTCCTCAAGGTCAAACTCTGGCGTCTGACGGTAGCGACCGCACTCCACAAGGCCAGACCCTGGCTTCTGACGGCGGCGACCGCACCCCACAAGGCCAGACCCTGGCTTCTGACGGCGGCGACCGCACCCCACAAGGCCAGACCCTGGCTTCCGATGGCGGCGATCGCACTCCACAAGGCCAGACCCTTGCCGAAGGTGGTGGTGACCGTGTGATCGAACGCAACAGCGCTTTGAGCTAAGCCCATGGCGGCCTCGAAAAAAAGCCCAATCCACGGATTGGGCTTTTGACTTTTCCGGCCCGATAAAATCTTCCGCTGCATGCCCTCCCGTTCGACGCCGACAAAGCCGATTTGCTAGAGTGCGGCGCTTGTCCTGCCAAAGAACACACCCTGCGATGCTGCCCCGCGCCGAACAGAAACAACAGACCCGCAACGCCTTGATGGACGCTGCCCGCCACCTGATGGAAAGCGGCCGAGGATTCGGCAGCCTGAGCCTGCGCGAAGTGACGAAAACCGCCGGGATTGTGCCCACCGGTTTCTACCGGCATTTTGCCGATATGGACGAGTTAGGCCTGGTGCTGGTCAGCGAAGTCGGCCAGACCTTCCGCGAAACCATTCGCTTGGTGCGCCACAACGAATTCGTCATGGGCGGCATTATCGACGCCTCGGTGCGGATTTTCCTCGACGTGGTCAGCGCCAATCGCTCGCAATTTCTGTTTCTTGCGCGCGAGCAGTACGGCGGTTCGCTGCCGGTGCGCCAGGCGATCGGGCGCTTGCGCGAGAACATCAGTTCCGACCTCGCGGCCGACCTGACGATGATGCCCAAACTGCAGCATCTGGATGCCGCCGGTTTGAGCGTGATGGCTGACCTGATCGTCAAATCGGTGTTCGCTACCCTCCCCGACATCATCGACCCGCCCGCCGAAGCCCTGCCGGAGCATCTGACGCCGCAGGCGAAGATCACCCAGCAACTGCGCTTTATCTTTATCGGCCTCAAGCACTGGCAAGGGCTAGGCAGTACCGAGTAGCAACCTCTTCCTTACTGATACATCCGGTCCCCTGTAGGCCTTCGCCTGCTCGCGATAGCGGTTTAACAGCTACATATTTGCTGACTGACACTGCGCTATCGCGAGCAGGCTCACTCCTACAAAGGTGCGGTGTCACAGCCTCCATTTGGTGCATTAAAAAATCTTCACGCACCAAAACCTTTCATATTCCCGCAACATCTTGAAACATCCACTACGCTCCGACAGGGATTTCCTACATCTCGTCCGATTGGCAAGGCCCTTGCTCTAGCCAGAGTATTGTCCATAGCTGGAAGCTTTCCGATGCTGGTGATTCACCGCAGAATCGACCCTCAACCCGTCTGGGCCGCCGAGTTGCACCTGACCTTCGAAGCACGGAGCAAAAGCCGTTTGCGCTGTTTCAGTGCCGAGGGCGAAGACGTCGGGTTGTTTTTGGAGCGCGGTCAGTCGCCGCTGTATGACGGCGAATGCCTACAGGCTGAAGACGGCCGCATCGTCCGCGTCTGCGCCCGTCCCGAACACCTGTTGCATGTCACCTGCGCCAACGCCTTCGAACTGACCCGCGCTGCCTATCACTTGGGTAACCGCCACGTCGCCCTGCAAGTCGGCGATGGCTGGCTGCGTTTGCTCGACGACTACGTGCTCAAAGCCATGCTGGAACAGCTTGGTGCGCAGGTCGAAGCGATCGAAGCGCCATTCCAGCCGGAGCACGGCGCCTATGGCGGCGGCCATCACCATTCACGCCACGGCGACGAAGACTTCAATTACGCGCCGAAACTCCATCAGTTCGGCGTACGCCTGTGAATCCGGCCTGGGCGCTGCTGCGCCTGGCCAGTCCGCAGCTGCCGATTGGCGGCTACAGCTATTCGCAAGGCCTGGAAATGGCCGTGGATAACGGCCGCGTCAACAACCCGGACAGCGCTCGGCGCTGGATCAGCGATCAGTTGCTGCTCAACCTCGCTCGCTTCGAAGCGCCGCTATTGCTCGCGCATTGCCAGGCGGCGGCGGATGAACAGTGGGCTGATTTGCAGATCCTTTGCGAAAGCCATCGCGCCAGTCGCGAGACGCGCGAGTTGCATCTGGAGAGCCGGCAGATGGGCTATTCGTTGCAGCAACTGCTCAATGGCTTGCCAGAACTCGACGCATCCGCCCGCAGCTTTCTCGATCAATGCACTGAACCGCATCTGGCCCTGTGCTGGGCGCTGGCCGCGCGCGCCTGGGGTATCAACCCGCAGGACGCGCTCGCCGCGTGGTTGTGGAGCTGGCTGGAAAACCAGCTCGCCGTATTGATGAAAACCCTGCCGCTGGGTCAGCAAGCCGCGCAACGCCTGACCAGCGAACTGCTGCCGCTGCTGCAACAGGCGCAGCAGGACGCCAGCCGAATCGATCCCGAACACATGGGCAGCGCCGCGTTTGGTCTGTCCCTGGCGTGCATGGCCCACGAGCGCCAGTACAGCCGACTCTTCCGTTCTTAGGAGAAACACTCGATGAACACACAACCTCTGCGCGTCGGCATCGGCGGCCCGGTCGGTTCCGGCAAAACCGCGTTGACCCTGGCCCTGTGCCTGGCGCTGCGCGAGCGCTACAACCTCGCCGTGGTCACCAACGACATCTACACCCGCGAAGACGCCGATTTCCTCGTGCGCAACGAAGCTCTCGCACCGGAGCGGATCATCGGCGTGGAAACCGGCGGCTGCCCGCACACGGCGATCCGCGAAGACGCCTCGATCAACCTTGAAGCGGTCGATCAACTGAACCGGCGTTTTCCGGGGCTGGATCTGATTCTGGTGGAATCCGGCGGCGACAACCTCTCGGCGACTTTCAGCCCGGAGCTGTCCGACCTGACCATCTACGTGATCGACGTCTCGGCCGGCGACAAGCTGCCGCGCAAGGGCGGACCGGGGATCTGCAAATCCGATCTGCTGGTGATCAACAAGATCGACCTCGCGCCGCTGGTGGGCGCCTCGCTGGAGATGATGGACAGCGACACCAAACGCATGCGCAACGGCAAGCCGTTCGTTTTCAGCAACCAGAAAACCGGTCAGGGCCTTGAGCAAATCATCGCCTTCATCGAACGCCAGGGCCTGCTGACCGCAGCCTGATTCACTGCTCAACAAGGAAGCTTATCCATGACACTCAAACGTATTCTTGGCGCCGTGGCGCTGCTGCTGACGCCGGCATTGGCTTTCGCACACCCGGGGCATGGCGACAGTGGCTTGATCGCCGGTATCAGCCACCCGATCGGCGGCCTCGACCATTTGCTAGCGATGGTGGCGGTCGGTTTGTGGGCGGCGCAGCAGCAAGGCGCGGCGCGCTGGGCGCTGCCGTGCACATTTGTCGGCACCATGTTGATTGGCGGCATGCTTGGGTTTGAAGGGCTGGAATTGCCGGCGCTGGAAAGCGGGATTGCCGCGTCGGTGCTGGCGTTGGGTCTGGCGGTGGCGCTGGCGGTGCGTCCGCCGTTGGTCATGGCGGTGGTGGCGACGGCGGTATTTGCGCTGTTCCATGGCGTGGCGCATGGCTTGGAACTGCCGGACATGAGCAGTCCTTGGGCGTATGCGGCGGGTTTTGTGGCCGCGACAGCTGCACTGCATGCGGCGGGTTATGCAGTAGTGCGTTTCCTGCCTAAGGCTGCGGCACCGTTGGTGCGCCTTGCAGGTGCTGCCTCAGCAATAACAGGCGCCTGGCTGCTGGCAGGCTAATCTCCATCGCCTGTACCGGCCTCATCGCTGGCAAGTCAGCTCCCACAAGGATATTTGGTGTTCACACAATTGTGGACTGACCCAATCACCTGTGGGAGCTGGCTTGCCGGCGATGACGGCCGATCAGACACCAAGACTCTAACGGCCGCCGCTCTGCTACCATGTCGCGCAATCGCCCCAGCCGTGACGACGTCCGCCCATGCCCCACGCTTCCCGCTCCACCTCCCTGCCTGAATTGACCGCCCTGTTTGGCGCTGTGCAACAGCACTTCGTCGACGTGATCGTGCCGCTCTGGCAAGGCCCGGGCTGGAACGCCGACATGGCGTTGCCCTATGAGGCGCTGGACGCCGCGCATCAGCCGCTGCCACCGCAGCGCTACCGGGCGATGGCCTGTGCGCGACAGCTGTATCTGTTTTCCAGTCTGATCGGAGTTGTGGATAACGCTGAAGTCCGTGCGGCGGCGCTGTTCCGCTCCTTGCAACGGCACTTTCATGATGCCGATCATGGCGGCTGGTTCTATAGCATCGATGCCCAGGGCAAGCCGCTGGATCAGCGCAAGGATCTCTACACCCACGCGTTTATCCTGTTTGCCTGCGCGCATTACTGGGCAAAGTCCGGCGATCCGCTGGTCGAGTCGACGCTGAACGCGGCCCTGGAAATCATTGGCCGACGCTTCGCCACCGGCGATGGATTGTACGAAGCCTGCCTGGAACGCGACTGGATCACCCTGCAAACCGGTCCGCTGCAAAACCCGTTGATGCATCTGGCTGAAGCATTCCTCGCGACCCTTGCCGTGCGCGAAGATGCCCAGACACAGAAAGCACTGCTGGAGTTATGCACAGCCATGCACAAGCGGTTCGTCGATCCGCAATATGGCGTGTTGATGGAGAAGCCGCTCGGCGCTGTGGATAACTGGTATGAGCCGGGGCACCAGTTCGAATGGTATTTCCTGCTCGAATCGTCGCCGTTGTTGCGCGGTTCGAAATTGCACGCCGCACTGGATCGAGCGTTTGCGTTCACCGAGCAATACGGTGTGGTGCAGCCATCCGGCGCGGTGCGGGCAATGCTCGATCTGGAAATGGACGGACGCCCGCGAGACTCGACCCAGCGGATCTGGGCGCAGGCGGAATATCTGCGCGCACTGACGTTGCGTCAGGGCAGTGAAGCGGTGGTGCTGCGCCAGTTGCAGGCTTTGCAGCAGCGGTTTCTGCATGCGGGTGGCTGGCATGAGTGCCGGGATGAGTTGGGAGAGGTGAGTCGCAAGGACATGCCTTCGACTACGCCGTATCACTTGGCGACTTGCTATAGCGGCCTGGCTGAATATCTGCGCTGACGGATAAATAGCTATCGCGAGCAGGCTCACTCCTACAGGGGAACGCATTCCAAATGTAGGAGTGAGCCTATTCCGGGCGGCGATCCGACGTATGGCCGTTACGCGGTCTTCAGGCAATCCACTTCTTGTCCCCGGTAAAGCTGATGGTCAACCATCGCGCCGCATCCGGCTTGCCCAGTTTCGCCGAAATCTCCTCGCGTAACGCATCCAGCTGTCCGACATTGCTCAACGCATAATCCGCCGGCAACACCACATGAATCTCGATAAACCGTGCCCGTCCGTGCTTCTGCACGTACGACACGTAATCATCGAAACCATGCTCGGTTTTCGCCGCCTCCATCACCTGCCGGACCTGATCATCCAGTGTATCCGGCGCAATCCCCAGCACATCGCGTAAGGCCGGGCCAAGGATCTTGAACGCTGGCGGCAACATGGTCAGCGCCAGCACGATCAGGATCAACGGGTCGACATACACCGCCCACTCGCCATAGCCCTGGGACTTGAGCAGCAACGCCGCGAGGAAACTGATCAACAGGCCCACGGACAGCATCGCGTCCACCAGCCAGCTGATGTTGTCGAACTGGATCAGGCTGGATTTGAGCTTGCGGTTACGCCGACGCACGTAGAAGAAATAAGCGAACTCGACAACGGTAAACACCGCCGCATAAATGATCACCAGCCCCAGTTCGATCTCGCGGCCACCGTTGATGATGCCGAATACACCGTTGAGGAACGCGTAGATCGCGATCAACATCAGGAAGCTGCCTTCGATCAGCAGCACCATCGGCTCCAGATGCCAGAAACCGAACTGGAAACGGTGATTGCTTTCCTTGGCGATCAGCTTGGCAGTGATCAGCATCAGAACTTTGATGAACGTTGCGATCAGCGAGAAAAAACCATCGAAAAGGATGGATTGCGAACCTGAAACAAAACCGGTGACGATCCCGGCAATCGCCACAGCCAACATCAGAATGGTCGATTGTTTGAGCAGTGCCTGCTCACCTCGGTTACTCACTTTGACTCCTCGAAAAACCTTGAAAACCGCGGGGTGCGGTTAGGTTGTTGTGAGGGGAGTTTACCTTATCGCCATTTTTTGCCTGTTCTGGCCTCATCGCTGGCAAGCCAGCTCCCACAAGTATCGAGCCGTTCACAAGATTTGTGTACGCCAATAAACCTGTGGGAGCTGGCTTGCCAGCGATTGGCCTTAACGCGGTGTCAGGCCTTATTGCGCTCAATGGCAAACCCGGCCCAGGTCTGGCTCACCGGCATCAATTCCAGGCTGTTGATGTTGATGTGCGCCGGCGCATTCATCACCCAGAAAATCGTTTCGGCGATGTCCTGCGGCTGGATCGGCTCGGCACCGGCGTAAGTCGCGTTGTAACGCTCCTGATCGCCAGCAAAACGCACCAGCGAGAACTCGCTCTCACACAGTCCTGGCTCGATGTTGCTGACCCGCACACCGGTGCCCTGCAAGTCGCAACGCAGGTTCAGCGAGAACTGTTTAACGAACGCTTTGGTCGCGCCATACACGTGGCTGCCCGGGTACGGATAGTTGCCCGCGATGGAGCCAAGGTTGACGATGCCGGCGCCACGGCCATGGGCGATCAGGCGCGGCAGCAGCAGGCGCGTGGCGTACATCAGGCCTTTGACGTTGGTGTCGACCATGGTGTCCCAATCGTCCAGATCGCACTTCGGCGCCGGGTCCACGCCCAGTGCCAGACCTGCGTTGTTGATCAGGCCACGCAGCTTGGCGAACGATGGCGGCAAGTTGGCGATCGCCTCCTCCATCGCCTTGCGATCGCGCACATCGAGCACCAGGCCATGCACTTCGGTCTGCTTCGACAGCTCGGCGCACAGCGCATTGAGGCGTTCTTCACGACGACCGGTCAGCACCAGTTTCCAGCCAGCCTCGGCAAAACGGCGGGCACAGGCTTCACCAAATCCGGACGTCGCGCCGGTGATAAACAGGGTGTTGGACATCGTGTTCTCCTTGCTTCGACCGCCGGGGCAGCCCTTGGAATAGAAAATCAGCAGGCAGCATGCCCGCCCGCGCATTCACGGGCAACACCCACAAGCTGTACAAAAAACAACCAATCGCACCAACGCTATAGCAACCGTGGCCTGTAGCCATGTGCACGCATGTTATCCACAGCCCCTTCCACAGTTTCCGGGGGCAAGTGCAAACGCGCAAAGCCGCGCCACACAAGGCTTTGCGGGCGAAATAGAAAGTTTTTTGCTTGACCCTGAAGTGGCGGATGTGCGGGACATGGCATTTTGCACGAGCGGACAGTCAACACAGTGATTGCGCGAGGCCAGTAATTACGGCCCTCAGCGCAGTCTTTCCAGAGTTTAATCACAGACTTATCCACAGGCTTGTTGACATGCAATGGCCGCTGAGGTGGCACCCAAAAAAAGGTTGACAACGACGTCTCCCGCTCTCGTAAAAACGCCTGATCAAAAAACAACCACATCCTTGCAGGCCACGGCGCACAAGGCGCGCAGCCAGATACACCCACGTTATTCACAGCCAGCTCCACAGTAACCGGGGACAAGTCAAAACTGTGGAAAAACAGCCATTTGCAGCGTCTATATGTCGCGCTTTGGCAGCTATGGGAATTTGTTTTCCACAATTCCACGCAAGACTTGAAATCACTGATCAATTCCCTGTAGGAGCTGCCGAAGGCTGCGATCTTTTGATCTTTAAAGACAACATCAAAAGATCGCAGCCT
>NZ_AKJR01000061.1:0-35516 GCF_000282235.1 Pseudomonas sp. GM24
CACTGCAATCGCTGGCAAGCCAGCCACAGGTTTTGTGGATTGCCAACAATCTCAATCACAACACAGACCCCTGTGGGAGCTAGCCTGCTAGCGATAGCGCCTTCCCAGCCATCATCACCACAACAGACTCACACCCTCAATCCCGCCCGCGCAAATCCGCAGGACTCACCCCAAAAGCCCCCTGAAAATACCGACAAAACCGCCCCACATTGCTAAACCCAAATCGCAACGCCACCTCCGTCACCGACCCCGAACCCCGCCGTTTCAACACTTCATAAGCCCGCTCCAGCCGCACCTGCCGCTGATACGCCACAATCGACATCCCGACAAACCGCCGAAACCCCTCCTGCAACGCCCGCTGACTCACATGACTCAACCGCGCCAGATCCACACCACTGACCAACTGCTCCGGATGCGCCTGAATAAACTCCACCGCCAACTTCACATGGCGCGGCGCAACCATCGCCGTCGGCCGCCGCAACGCCTCGGAAAAGTTATGCGGCCAAGCCTCTAGCACCGCATCAACCAACATCTCGCGCAACCGCGACGGCATCAACGTCCTGCTGTTGAGCAACAGATCAAACTCCGTCCCCGTCGCCAGATCAATCAACGCCTTGATCCCCTGAAACGCTGCCGTCTCAAGATCCACGCTCGGCTCAAAAACGATCTTCTGCAGAATCGGTTTATCCAACAACGCCGACAGTCGCTCGGTGAGCTGGTGACGATTGATCGACATCCCGTGATGCGCGTGATCATCCAGAAAGCGCATCGAACGGATATCCGCCTTATCAATCGCCAGCCCAACGTGCGACACCCCGATAGACTCGGTGGCATGGTTGAAAACGATCTTGCCGGCAGTGGGAATGACGAAGGTGATCTCGTCCTGTGGATCGGGGAAAGCGACGGTGAAATCACCGTGATAATGCATCCGCCGAAAACTCACACCATCGTGCCGCCCGTAAACGCCGCCGATAATGATGTTCGACGGCAGCGGCGGATTGTCCGCATAACGATTGCCAAACAATCTGGAAAACAGTGCACCGAAGTCGTCCGAACGGAGGTTGTCGGAGCGCAGGATGATTTGCTGGCGAACGGGAGTCGGAAACACCTTGGCGGCACCTTCGGTTGGGGGCTCTAGGACAGGGGTGAAGGGTAGGGCGCCGAGGAGGTTAGCAGAGGAAATATGACCGGTTTGTGACAGTCGGAAACATGCCGTAACACCGCCGCACCACGTTTAAGCAAAGGACACTCGGCAGCCAATCGCCGACATGGCAACCTGCTCGCCACTGTACTCAGCAAGCAAACACAGGCACCGCGCCAAACCCCAGCCCCTGTTTGCCCAGCCCTGAAAGCCAAAAATCATCGGAGCGGCAATGCAAGCCAACACGCAAACACTCCCCATCACCCTGACCCCCGAACTCGACTTCGACCAAACCGCCGCCAGCGCTTTCGGCGAATCGCTGACCCGCGAATACACCCAAGCCACGCCATTCCCGCACATCGTCATCGACAACTTCCTGCAAGCAGACGTCATCGCCAGCATCCGCGAACACTTCCCGGTCGAACCGACCAACAACGAGCAAATCTACGAGCGCGGCTACAAAGGCCAACTCAAACGCCAGATCAGCCCCAACGCCTGCAGCCCGTACCTGAAGAACGTGTTCAACACCTTCAACTCCGCACCCATGCTGGAATTCCTCGAAAAACTTACCGGCATACAAGGCCTGATCCCCGATCCGTATTTCGCCGGCGGCGGCCTGCACGAAACCAAAACCGGCGGCTTCCTCGGCGTGCACTCGGATTTTCGACTAAACAAAAAGCTCAACGTCGAGCGACGGCTGAACGTGATCATTTACCTGACCGAGGACTGGCAGGAGGCGTACGGCGGCAACCTGGAGCTTTGGGATGTGGGGATGAAGAAATGTCTGAAGAAAGTGCTACCGGTTTATAACCGGTGTGTGATTTTTAATACGGACAAGGATAGTAACCATGGGCATCCGGAGCCGTTGACTACGCCGGAACACATCACTCGGCGGTCGATTGCGCTTTATTACTACACGGCGAGTGGGGTGGGCGGGGAGCCGGGGCAGAGGAATAAAACGCACTATAAGCCGCGGCCGAAGGATCGGTGGAGTTTGAGGTACTACATGAATAAGTTGTTTAGAACGAAAGCGTGAGGAGGCTGCGTAATCAGGGAAGCAGCCGTTTTTTGGACTGGGTGGTAGCAGCTGGTGGTGGTTCAGCTTTCGGCCAATTGCTGCCATTCACGAAAGGCTGCTCTCGGCCAATAGCTGCCATTCATAATGAGCAGTAAACCTCCCATTGCAGCCGGTCGCGCCCGACGCAGTCGATCAAAATCATCTGCTCATTCACGGTTGTGAGGGGGCGGAAAAAATCCAGACGCCTTGAAGGTCGATGTCTCAGTCCCTGTAGAGTAACGCTTCAACTACAACGCCAAACGCTGATGAGTGTTCGCGACGATTGGGGTAGTAGAGATGGTAACCGGCAAAGGGTTGACACCAATCTTCCAACACCCGCACAAGGCTACCGTCCGCAAGTTCCTTCGCCACCATGTCCTCTGGCAGGAAAGCCAAGCCACATCCCGCCACGGCCGCACGCAGAATTGGCACGCTGCTGTTGAATGTCCATTGGCCCTCGACGCGGGCCTTGAGCTCGTGGCCATCCTTTTCGAAATCCCATTGCATCAGGCTGCCGTGAGTCGGTAGGCGCAGGTTAATGCAGTTGTGCGCCGCCAGATCTCCCGGTTCCATCGGGTAAGGCCGATGCTGGAAATACTGCGGCGAGCCGACAACGGCGATGCGCAACGATGGCCCAATCGGTACGGCAATCATGTCCTTGGCTACCTGTTCGCCCAGGCGCACCCCCGCGTCATACCGCTGCGCGACGATGTCGGAAAGGGCGTAATCGACGGTGATTTCGACCCTGATGTCCGGGTAGTCGGGCAGCACCTTCAGCAGCTTCGGCCAGAGAATATTGTTCGCCGCATGCTCGGACGCCTGAATCCGCACATTGCCGGCGGGGGTGTCGCGAAACTCGCTGACGGCGGCCAGTTCCAGTTCGATCTCATCGAACCTCGGTGCCATCGATTGATACAACCGCTGACCCGCCTCGGTCGGCGAGACGCTGCGTGTGGTGCGCGTCAGCAGGCGCACACCCAAGCGGCTTTCCAGTGCGCGCATGGTGTGGCTCAGCGCCGACTGCGAGACGCCGAGTTGTGCGGCAGCACGGGTAAAGCTGCCTTCGCGGGTGATGACCACGAAGGCTTGCAGGTCGTTGAGATTGGCGCGGGACATTGATGAGAACCTCTCATGAGGGGGCGCGTGATTATTCCATGAAAGCAGGTCGCACACAGATGCGCGACCCCCAGAGAGTTGATTACAAGGTACGGGCGTAGAACGTGGTCAGTTTGCCAATCGCGGCATCGACATAACGCGGCACCCAGTAGGTTTCAATGTGGGTGGCGCCATCGAGGATGAACACTTCCTTGTCGGTGGTGCCGGTGGCTTTGGGGAACGCATCCTGGGTCATGTACAGGCTGTCGGCCTTGCTGCCGGCGATCATCAGCAACGGTTGATTGATCAATTCGATATGGTCGGTGGCGTCGAAACGCATCAGGTCAATAAGGCTGCTGGTGGTGTATTTGAAGGTCGAGTTCGGGTGCGCGTGGGTTTTCCAGTAGTACTCATAGCCTTGGCGATACAGTTCGAAAGGCAGTTTGGCAATCTGCTCGTCGGTGAGGTTGGCATCCCCCGAATACAGCACCGCGCCCCCCGCTGCTTCTTGCGCGCGGGCAGCTGATGCCTGCTGCAAACGTTGCTGGATGCTGTCCATTTGCGAGTCGTTGTAGCCGTTGCGGCGTACTCGACCCGAGTTGAACATGCTCACCGTCGCCAGGGATTTGAAGCGTTTGTCGGTTTGCGCCGCCGCCAACGAATAACCACCGCCGCCACAAATGCCGAGCAGGCCCAGACGATTGTCATCCACGCCAGCGAACTGGCTGATGAAATCGGCCATGCCGTGAATGTCTTCGATGCGATACGCCGGTTTATCGATGCTGCGCGGCTGGCCACCGCTGGCGCCCTGATAGGCCGCATCGGCCGTGATGGTGATGTAGCCCTGTTCGGCGAGCCGCTGGGCATAGAGACCGGCGACTTGCTCTTTTACGCCGCCATTGGGATGCGCAACCACCACGGTCGGGTAGTTCTTCTTCGCGTCGTAGTTGGCAGGAGTGTAGACATTGGCGGCGATGTCCAGCCCGTTGAGCTTATAGCTGACCGGGTGGATGTTGACCTTGCCCGGCTCGTTCTTGCTGATCGCGCCGTCATAGGCGAGTGTGAACGGGTTCTTCTTGTAGTCAGCGGCTAACGCTTCGCCCGCCGAGAGACCGACCAATGCCGACATGAGCGTGGCTTTGAGAGTGTTTTTCACGTGAAGCTCCTGAGCAAAAAAAGGGCGGCAGTAGCAAAAGTATTTGGGTCAGTCCAGCTGTTTTTCTTTGAGGAACTGCGCGACCAGATCAGCGATCTGCACGTTGTTCAGATCCGACATGGGGAAATGGGTATTGCCGTGAATGCCAATCTCCGGCAGGTGTATCAGTCGCACATCACCGCCATGGCGATTGACCGCGTCACGCCAGAGCCGGGCCATTTTCAGGCGTGCGCGCCAACTGTCCTGAGCGGGCAGATCGACTGTCTGTTCCGGAATGTTGTCTCCGTACAGGATCAGGATCGGAATGCGCGTCAGTGCCATGAATTGCTCCATCGGCACCGCTGCGCCTTGCACCGTGTCGAACGCGCTGGGAATCGGCGCCGGCACTTCACCGTCAGCAAACACGAAACTGCTGCCCGGTTCGAACGCCACGATGGCTTTGACCTTGTCGTTCTTGATCGCCGTCAACCAGCCCGGCCCGCCACCCTGAGAATGCGTAAACAGGATGCCGGGGCCGATTTTGTCGAACAGCGCCGACACACCATCGGAGACCACGCCCATGTCAAACGGCCCGGTGTTCGGCGTCATTGCCCTGAAAAACTGCTCGCGGGTCTGGGCGTCCTGTGCCACTTGCACGCCGTTGAAGTAGCGGGGCCAAAGGCCGATGCGGAACTGGTTGAACCACAGTTGTTCGTCCGGCACAGGCTTGATGGTGGTCTCGACCATGCTGCGCCCGGCATCACCACGCCGGGGCTGATCGATCAGATAGACGCCGTAGTGGCGGCGCAGAAAGATGTTCTGAAAACCCTCGCGACCATCGGCGGTGGTTTCCCAGGTCTTGGAAAACTGACCCGCGCCGTGCCACATGACGATGGGCAGTTTTCGCGCGTCCGCCGGGATTTGATAGAAGGCGTAGACGTGGTCACCGTGGTAGGTCTGGCCGTTGGGTGTCATCGGTTGGCGCGGGTTGAAGGTGCCCGGTGCCGTGGTCATCGTTCCGCCGGCGGCGAAGCTGCCTTGTTTCTGGATCAGCAGCGGGCCTTCGGAGTGGTTCGCGCAGGCCGCCAACAGGCTCAGCAGCGTGACGCTCAGTAAATGCTTTGCAGATTTCATGTCATTTCCCCGCTGTTGCGAGCGCTTGGGTCAGCGCTGCGCTTGCCCGCTTGGCAGTCTGTGTATCGCCATGCTTTTCAAGCAGCTCGGTGACCTGGCGCAACTGTGCCGCACTTAGCCCGACGCGCAGGCTCGCCGCCATGTGCGAACGCAGTTGCGATTCCACGCCCGGGGACGCTGCCAGCGCCCCGACTGTCGCCAGTTCGCGGCTTTGCCAGTCGAGGTTGTCGCGCTCGAAAATGTCGCCGAACAGATGGGTTTGCAGGAACCGGTTGATCACCGGAGCGAACTCGAACACCGGGCCTTTGACCGGGGCGCCGGAGATTTTCGTTTGATTCGCCGTACCCGCTGCCAATAGCTCATCCCCGACCGGAGTCGCCCGGCTCGGCTCACGTCCCGGCGCATCGTCAAGGCCGCGTTGTTTGCGCGCCTGCACCACGGTCATCAATTCATTCAAGGCGTTGAGGCTGCGGGGGAAGCCGACGTAGGCGTAGAGCTGCACGAGAACTTCACGGGTTTCGCTAATGGTCAGGCCGGCATCAAGCCCTTGGTTGAGCGCCGTGTTGAGGTTGGGCATGTCGCTGGTCGCCATGAACGCCGCGATCAGTGGAATGGCTTGTTGCTGGCTCGACAAGCTGGCTGCGCTGGCGGGTGTGCTGGTCATGGTGGGCGAAGCCTCGGCTGCTTGAGTGGTGACGCTGAACATCGCCCCGACGCCAAGGCAGAGCGCCATGAGTGTGGGGAGTGCAGTGCTGTTGCGGGTGTCAGTGATCATCGTGAAGGGCTCCATCCATTGCGGGGCGCTGCGGTGTCGCTGAATCGTACGGAGGTTGGTTATGGCGATTAACCCTGATATTGCGCATGGGTTCCTGAGCAGAACTCATGAATCGACGGAGCAGTCATCGCAGAAATCCAGACGCAACCCCGCAGATTCGGGGCTTAGACGTCGACTAGTCGATTGCCCCCAACGTGCCGGGAGCGCAACTTCGACACATTCCGTAACTTCATTTACCGGCGTATTGCGCATCCGAGACCTGTTCCCCCCAAGTGACGGTCTTGCCGTCCTCGGCTTCAGCGATGGCGATGTGGGTCATGCCGTTGCTGGCCGTGGCGCCATGCCAGTGACGGGTGTTCGGTGGAATCCAGACACTGTCGCCCGGACGGATCTCCTGACGCGCGCCACCCTCTTGCTGCACATAGCCGACGCCGGCAGTGACGATCAGCGTTTGCCCCAGCGGATGGGTGTGCCACGCCGTGCGTGCGCCCGGCTCGAAGGTCACTGTGCCGCCGCCGATGCGCGCCGGCGGTTCACCTTTGAACAGGCCATCAACGCGCACCGTGCCGGTAAAGTTTTGCGCCGCGCCCTTGACCGAGGGCTGCGCGCCGTTTGGCGTGATGCGGATTTCGCCGGCGGCCTGGGACTCTGCCGCCATCAGTGACAAAGCAACGAGTGGCGCAATCAATCGGTTCATCGGATTGGTTCTCCGGTCAGACAAGAAAAGCGGCGCCGCCCGTGGCGCCGCGTTGGGCAGACTCAGAGTCCGGTCATTTTCAGTGCCGATTCCGGCAGGCGTTCACCGTGCACCTGAATCTGCGCGATCTGCTCGTTGATCACGCGCAGATCGTCGCCGGTCAATTGCAGTTCGACCGCGCCCAGATTCTCTTGCAGTCGATGGGGTTTGGTCGTGCCAGGGATCGGCACAATCCACGGTTTTTGTGCGAGCAACCAGGCTAGCGCGACTTGCGCAGGTGTCGCGTGCTTACGCTCAGCGACGACTTTCACCACATCGACCAGCGCCAGGTTGGCCTTGCGCGCTTCGGGGGAAAAACGCGGGACGAAGTTGCGGAAGTCGCTGGCGTCGAACTGCGTGTGCTCATCGATCTGACCGGTGAGAAAACCGGCGCCCAGCGGGCTGAACGGTACGAAGCCGATCCCCAGTTCTTCCAGCACCGCCAGCAGCTCCAGTTCCGGGCCGCGCCAGAACAGCGAGTATTCGCTCTGTACCGCCGTGACCGGTTGTACCGCGTGGGCCCGGCGGATGGTTTCCACACCTGCCTCAGACAGGCCGAAATGCTTGACCTTGCCCTCGGCGATCAATTCCTTGATGGTGCCGGCGACGTCTTCAATGGGCACCTGCGGATCAACGCGGTGCTGATAAAACAGGTCGATGTGATCGGTACGCAAGCGCTTCAACGACGCCTCGGCGACGGCGCGGATACGCTCCGGCCGGCTATTGGTGCCGCCGCCTCGTGCACCGGTGATCGGGTCGATATCGAAGCCGAACTTGGTGGCGATGACGACCTGCTCGCGGATCGGCTGCAAGGCCTCGCCCAGCAGCTCTTCATTGGCGAACGGGCCATACGCTTCGGCGGTGTCGAACAAGGTGACGCCTTGCTCGTGGGCCGAACGAATCAGCTTGATCATGCTGGCTTGGTCGGCTGCCGGCCCGTAGGCCGACGTCATGCTCATGCAGCCAAGGCCCAATGCAGACACTTCCAGGCCATTGCCCAACGTGCGGTTTTTCATTATGTCACTCCGTACAGAATTCGATTAATGCGTGAGAGGGTGATCGTTCAGCCAGCCGTTCACGCGTTCCATGGTCTTGCGCTCCTGCTCACCCTCCATCACAAATCCTTCCAGCACTTTGGCCTTCGGCGCGTGCTTGACCAGCACACTGCGGCTGTTGCCCAAGCCGTAACCGCCGTGGGTGTTGAAGGGGATGAGGGTCTTGCCGGTCAGGTCGTGGGCGCTGAGGAATGCGCGCACGATCGGCGGCGCGGTTTCACCCCAGATCGGAAAACCGAGATAGATCGTGTCGTAGTCGCTGAGGGCATGAACCTTGTTCTGCAGCTCGGGCTCGAAGCCACTGTCACGCTCCTGGCGGGCCTGCTCCACGGTTTGCAGATAGTCCTCGGGGTAAGCGTGGGCCGGACAAATCTCGAACAGATCGGCACCCAGTCCACGCTGGATCAGCCCGGCAACCACACGGGTATTGCCCGAGCGCGAAAAATACGCGACCAGAATGCGCGAGCCAGAACGCGGTGTTTCACCGGCACTCTGCGTGTCGGCAAGCGACAGCAGTGGCGCGCTGGCCAATGCGGCGATCACCGTGCGCCGCAGCGGATCGTGATCGTTACTCATCGGCCGACACGCGCCTTGAGGGATTCGGGGTAGCGCTCGCCTTCGATGCGGACTTGCGCCAGCGCGGTATCAATCGCTTTGAGTTCGGCCGCATCGAGCGTGATCTCCGCGCCGCCGAGGTTTTCTTCCAGGCGATGCAGTTTGGTCGTGCCCGGAATCGGCACAATCCACGGTGCCTGCGCGAGCAGCCAGGCCAGCGCGATCTGCGCCGGTGTCGCTTGTTTCTGCGCGGCTATCTGACGGACCAACACCACCAGCGCCTGATTGGCTTGGAGCGCCGATTGGCTGAAACGCGGGACGATGCTGCGGAAATCGTCGCTGCCGTAAGTGGTCTCAGCCGTCACCGTGCCAGTGAGAAACCCCTTCCCCAGCGGACTGAAGGGCACGAAGCCAATGCCCAGCTCCCAAAGCGTCGGCAGGATTTCCTGCTCGGGATCGCGCCACCACAGTGAGTACTCGCTTTGCAGCGCCGTGATCGGCTGCACCGCATGCGCACGGCGAATGGTCTGCGCACCGGCCTCCGACAGGCCGAAGTGCTTGACCTTGCCTTCGCCAATCAAGTCCTTCACTACGCCGGCGACGTCTTCGATCGGCACGTTCGGATCGACGCGGTGCTGGTAGAGCAAGTCGATGTAGTCGGTCTTCAAACGACGCAACGAGCCCTCGACGGCTATTCGAATACGTTCGGGGCGGCTGTCCAGAGTCTGCTTTGTATTGTCGGCGCCGACGGCGAAGCCGAATTTTGTGGCGATCACGACCTGGTCGCGAACTGGCGCCAGCGCCTCGCCGACTACTTGCTCATTGATATAGGGGCCGTAGAATTCGGCGGTATCAAAGAACGTGACGCCTCGCTCAACGGCTGAGCGGATCAGTGCGATGGCTTGTTCGGTGTCCGTGGCCGGGCCATAACCATGGCTCAGACCCATGCAGCCGAGGCCGAGGGCGGATACTTCGAGTGAACTGTTGCCGAGTGTGCGTTTGTGCATGTTGATCTCCCGTTGGGCATGGGAAGAACAGTAAGCGCGCTAACGACTGAGGACTAGACGGGTAAATCGGCAAAGCTTGATGAGGTTTGCTCATCAGTCCCGGAAAAGGGGACGTGGCGACTGCCGAATGAAAGCCTGGGTCACGGTAGGCCATCACCGCTCGCACACAAAAAATCTGACACTCTCTTGACCGTCCGCTTTTGGCCGATTGCTGCCCGTGAATGCAATCAGAGGCAGCCTTTCCCATCCGAGTTGTGACGTCTCGATTCAAACGCTGATCAGCTAATGCGTGCGGCTATTGGAGGGCGATAGACAATGCCCTCCAACACATAGATTTTTAACAAGTGACCTGTTCTGGTAGCTTACGACGCTCACAAGGATTTGACAGGAAGTCATTATGGCCAAGCCAGCGGCGCGAAAAAGTGATCCATACAGTTGCCCATTGCCAGGACACGGCACCAACCCTATTGCGGTCGGCTCTCCCGACGTGTTTTTCGACGGACTGGCCGCAGCACGGCAAGGTGACGCGTGCACATGCGGGAGTGCGCTCTCATCTGGCCTATCTTCGACTGTGCTCATCAACGGTAAGAATGCCGCAACCATTGACACGGGTGGCACTCACGGCGGCGTCGTAGTTGGCGGGTCGGGGACGGTGATAATCGGTGATACCCATTCGCCTTGTGAGTTTGTTGCTCCTGCGCCGTTAGCGGGGTATGCGCGTTGGATCGGCTTCAGAATACCTGCGGACGAGAGCTACGAAGGCCTATCCTGCACCGCGCATTTTGATGACGGCTCATCGTTGCCCGGTGTATTTGATAAAGACAACGCCATTAAATTTTCGAACCTATCGGGGAAGGCGTGCGTGATGCTCCAATTTGAAGAGCAAGCATCCGAAGAAGCGGCATCTCTCACCGAAAGTCTATTGAATTCGATTTTGGGATAAGGACCATCCTATGACAGAGCCGTACATCGTCACTGGCAGCTATGTGGTCCAGCGAGAGCACGCCTTGCAAGACTCTCCTCTTGATCGGGCTTTAGAGCTAATGGAGGGCTCTGCGCTGCGGTTTTCACTGGATGCGATATCTGATGAAAAAACTCGAGCGAGCTATATCAAGAATATCCAGCGTATGTCTCAGCAAACACGCGATGACGTGAAAGCTGGAAAGATTACGGCGCAAGAGGGAGTGAAGTTCAGTCACGAGATGCGCAACAAAATCATGGTTGAGCATCGCAAGTTCACCTCTGCGCAGGGGCTGGCAATCGCCCAGAGGAAGAAAAAGGGTGGGACGGAGCTCAAAACACTTTTAAATATGTACTCTGAAAACCTATTCCAAAAAGGTTACGACAGCCTTTCGGAAATAGAGAAGAACAAAGTCCATTACACCATTCTGGAATCTTCGGGCCGGGATAATGCCAAGTTCTCGGCCGGTACAAAAAAGATGCTGGTCATGGGCAAGCTTGGTGTTCTCGTAACTGCGGCTCTGGCGACATATCAGATATTGAATGCTGAAAACAAACCCAAGGAAGCTGCGCGCCAAGGAATCATTGTCGGTGCTGGGGCATTTGGTGGGGTACTTGCAGGGTTGGGCGTCAGCGCATTTTGCGGACCTGGTGCCCCCATTTGTGCAATCGCAGTGGTCTTGGTTGGAACAATCGCAGGCGGTGTTGCGGGCGAAGCTGTTGCGAGTTCATTGGATGAAGAGCTTGAGGAGTTCACGCATTGGGACACCTTCTGACTGAGCCAGAACTGACCAAGGTCAGAGCGGCACTCTCCGAGCCCTTCAACGACTTTCCGGTTGAATATGACTACCTAGCAAGGAAAGTAAGAGGCGTCGACCCTGACATTCTTTACGAAATTCTCTATTCAGAGGTCGCACCGGTGTGCTTCACCAATCTTGTGGCCGCAGTACCCCCGGTATGGACTGGTTTCGATCCTGACATACTCAGAGAGTCGATAGAGGAAAGGTTGGCTGCGAGAAAACGTAATTGGTTTCGTCGGCAGTTCGATAAGGTGTTGGTGCGCTGGCTGAAATACAACTACGCCTATATTTGGAAGGAAATCGCCAGCAGATTGTGATCCAGAATGCTTCAAGGCCTCAGCTTGGTGAACCTTGAAGACTGGCGACCACCGCAGCTGCTTTTTCACGCTAAAGGCAGCCTCCATCGGAAAGAGTGGGAGATCTCGAGATGCTGCGCGGAGCTGAGAACAGTGAGATGTTGCGGGAATACTACGAGATTCTGGTTACTCCAGAGGCCAAGCACGCGCTCTTGTACATGATTGGATGGGCATCAACGCTTAAGGGCTATGACTGCTTTCCAAGCTCGCACGGATACATCAAGGATTTTCGTTTCTTGCGTGAGGATGACTGCGATTTTGCATTCATTCCGAACCAAAAGTGGATGTTGTTCTACTTCAGAAAGCCGTGCCTGCGCCTCCAAAAGTTTTCGCGTGAGGAAATTTTTGGAAGAATTCCCGACGTAAAAGAGAATGCGAACGGAGAGTTTACTGTCAGGCTTAAAAGTATGAGCGACGTCATGCGCTTAGCTAATTACATCGAAAGTTAGATGTGATCACGGTGATATTTGTTCGATTACATCAGTCGACTCCGAACAGCCGCAATGGGCCGAAAATTGGTCGTTATGCTCATTTTTCTCTCTGTTTTCTCCCGTATGGCGGCCTAATCGCCGCCATAGTCGGGGGCCGGTTACTCCGTTGGCACTACGTTATCCAACGCCCGATTCACTGCCAACTCCCCAAGCATCACCACCTGTGCAATGCCTTGCAGCGTCTTGCGTGCCGGTCCCTGCACCAGCCCGATCACATCCCCAAGCATCACCGAGGCCGAGCCGAGTGATTCGCTGGCATTCACCAGCAATTCCTCAGTCTTGGTGTTCGGGTTGGCGATAAACATCGTGTTGGTTTGGTACGGGGTGAGCATGATTTCCGGGGCGGGGCCGAGGTAATGGGAGAGGGCGCGGTCGACGGCTTCGTTGAATTTCTTGGCGTCTGGGGATTCGTCGCCCGCGATCGGGTCGGTTTCTGGTGGATTCGGTGTGATTTTGAACATGATGTAACTCCCTTGTGTCGCTTAAAAGGAGCCATCACCCTCTCGCTACCAAACGATGGGTGGCGGCCATGCACAGGTTGGTAGACCGGGACACAAGGAAAACCGGCGCGCTCGAAAGCGCCCTGCGCATGACCACCATAAAAGCCAGGCGAAGACTTTCGCCAATAGTGAAATTGCGCACCTTGTATACACGGGCTACCAAACCCGATCACTGCTATTCAGTGACCGACCCACAATAGAACCCGCATCCAAGGCGCACAAGCCGGCGGATTCTGGCGTAGTCGTAGGCAACGGCGCAAGGCGTTGTAGGTTGGGATGACGTAACTTGGGGTGTCTTTAAACAAAGTCCAGGAATTGCTTCAACAGGGCAGTTCGAGCTGTTTTTGCGATGTCTTTGTGGACTGGAGGAGCGATAGCCGTTTCGCGATCCACCGCAGCAAGTCCCGTGGCTAGAGGGGGAGTTAATTCGCCAGCGAAATCAGCGTGTCGATCACATTGATCGGCACATAAATCAACGTAATCGCCGCATACGCTTTACGCGACCGAGCCACAAATGCGCCAATCGGCAACGCAATCATGACCACATCGAGCAAACCCCAAAGCGCTACAGGCGATGCCTCAAACAGCGTGACATTGACGATCAGCCCCAGGCACAGATACGTGGACAGCGACAGCAATGCATAGCGCCCATCCTGTTCGAAATACACGCGCAACCCGTTCTGCTCATCCTCACTACGGCTCGGCAGCAACAACGCAGCGGTGACAAACAGCGACAGCGTCAGCATCACCAGCAGTAGAAATTCAAGAAACGAGAAGCTCTGTTTCACCGTCGACAGTGCGTTGACGGCCCACCAGAATTGCAGCTGCATGGTAAACAGCATCACCGCCCAGACCAGCGCCACCCAATCTGGCTTGGCTACTCGGCGGATGCGGAACACCGTTAATACGCCAAGCAGCAGGCGGGTGACGGAGAGCCCGAGGATCATTGAGAGAACGGTGGCGACGATTGGGAAGTTGTTCATCAGGCCTCCCGGGGTACGCGTTATGGGTTAAAAGGGTGTTTTGCGCAGGCCCGGTGATTGGCAGCGTCATTACTTGACCTTAAAACTAGCGTGTTCACGCGATAGGGCAAGGCAGCGCCATGATCGGGCGGAGGACGATTTCACGCCTTGAACGGCTGGGTGTGAGTGATACGATCGTGGCGTGCCAACCACGCCAGCTAGCAGAATCCGTCACCATGAAGCCCAGTTTCGAGAAAATCCCCACCGAGGCCGATGCCTCTTGGACGCTGCTGAACCGGCGCTTACCCGAGGCGATTCCGTTCGAGTGGCATCACCATCCCGAGTATGAGCTGACGCTGACGTTGAACAGCCGAGGCCATCGCTATATCAGCAATGACGTTGCGCCTTACGATGACGGGGATCTGATTCTGGTGGGGCCGAATGTGCCGCATAGCTGGTCTTCGGCGGAGTTGATTGATCCGCGGCAGCCGCACGTTGCGTTGGTCATCTGGTTTTCGGCGGCGTGGGCGGAGTCGTTGGTGACGTTGTTCCCTGAGTTTGGGTCGGTTCGGCGGTTGCTCGCGGCGGCGGGGCATGCGTTGAGTTTCAGTGAGGACGCGTCTCGCGAGGTGCGGCCGGTGATTGAGGCGATGGTCGATCAGGAGCCGGCGGAGCGATTGATTGCGCTGCTGGCGGTGCTCGGCAAACTGGCGAAAGACGTTGATGCCACGCGGATTCTCCCAGCGCCGAGCACGCAGGCCGGGAGCTCCATCGTCGAAGACCCGCGCATCCATCGAGTCCTGGAGTACCTGCATGGGCACTACGCCCAACCCGTCAGTATTCCTGCTTTGGCCGAGATGGCGTGCGTGAGCGTGTCGGCGTTCCATCGAATGTTTCGTCGTCACACGCGCTGCACGGCGCTGGACTACATCGTGCGCTTACGGATCGGGCATGCTTGTGCGCTGTTGATGCAAGGGCACACTACGGTTTCGCTGATCGCTGAGGCGGTTGGCTATTCGTCGTTGGCGCTGTTCAATCGTCAGTTCAAGGCGCAGAAAGGGCTGACCCCCTCGGAGTTTCGCCGCCAGCACGAGCATCATTTTCACTAGGTCGATCGTCCCGGCCCATCCGGGTAAAACGCCACAATCGTATTACCTGACGCTTCAATCGAGGCTGCCGCGATAGCCCTCGGAAGTGCTTCCATACCTGCCTGAATAACAAGAACAGCAGGTCATTCAATGAGCAAATACCAGGCATTCGAAAGCGCAACGCTTCCCGACGATTACCGAGCCAGCATCGTCAATATGAAGCGCGCGCTGCGTGAGCAGATCGGCGATGTGGATGCGTTGTTCGCCCAGGTCAGTGAGTTTGTTGCTGGCGAAATCGCCTCAATCAAAGAGCAGGAAGCGCTCACAGGTTCGGCTTGGCCGGAGCTGGAGTTCGCTGACATTCTCGCGGCGAAAGTGAAGCCGCAGCAGTTGGCGTTGATCAAACGCCGGGGTTGCGTGGTGATCAGAAACCACTTTCCACGAGCGCAGGTGTTGAATTGGGACAAGGGCCTGCTGGAATACCTCGATAAAAACCACTTCGACACTGTTTACCGTGGCCCGGTTGACCAGTTTTTCGGCAACCTTGAGGGTTCACGTCCGGAGATTTTCCCGATCTATTGGTCTGCGTCGCAAATGCAGTTGCGTCAGGACGAGCGGATGGGCGCCGCGCAATCGTTCCTCAATCGTCTTTGGAAAACTCAGTCGCACGGTCAGGAATGGTTCGACCCTGACGTCAATGCGCTGTATCCCGACCGGGTGCGGCGGCGCCCACCGGGCACGTATTCCAAAGGGCTGGGGCCGCACACCGATTCGGGTGCGTTGGAGCGCTGGTTGCATCCGGCGTACCTGAAGGTCTTCGACAAAATCTACAGCAACGATTTCAACGCCTACGACCCCTGGGACGCGGCGTTTCGTACCGAGGTTGATGAATACGCCTACAAGGACACGGTCAAGTGTTCCGCGTTTCGCACGTTTCAGGGGTGGACGGCGTTGTCTGACATGAAGGCGGATCAGGGCGTGCTGCATACCTTGCCGATTCCGAAAGCGATGGCGTACATGCTGCTTCGCCCGTTGCTCGATGACGTGCCCGAGGATGAGTTGTGCGGCGTGGCGCCCGGCAAAGTGCTGCCGGTTTCAAGGCAATGGCATCCGCTGTTGGTCGACGGGCTGAGCCCGATTCCGGATGTGCAGGCGGGGGACTCGGTCTGGTGGCATTGCGATGTGATCCACAGCGTCGCGCCCGTGGACAACCAACAAGGTTGGGGCAACGTGATGTATGTGCCTGCGGCGCCGATGTGTCCGAAAAATCGGCGTTACGCCAAAGATGTATTCAGGGCATTTGAACGGGGCGCGTCGCCTGACGATTTTCCGCCTGAGCATTACGAAAAAAACTGGCAGGAACGCTTCAGTGTCGAGGGCTTGAATGCACTGGGGCGCGCGGGTCTTGGGCTCGAGTAAGTCATCGAACTGCACCGCTGAATCCGTTCAATAACAACAATAAAGGTATCGAAAATGAACCGCATCAATCGCCTTGCTGCAATGGTTTCTTTGGCGTCACTTTTCCCCTTCGTCGTCCACGCCGCTGAAAGCAAAGGCTCCGTCGAGGTCGTTCATTACTGGACGTCCGGCGGCGAAGCCAAGTCGGTGGACGTGTTGAAGAAGATCATCGAGAGGGATGGTTTCACTTGGCAGGACAGCGCCGTCGCTGGCGGCGGAGGTGGCGCGGCAATGACCGTGCTGAAAACTCGCGCGGTGTCGGGCAATCCGCCCTCGGCCGCACAGATCAAAGCGCCGGATATTCAGGAGTGGGGTCGGCTCGATTTGTTGACCAGCGTGGATGACGTCGCCAAGGCCAACCATTGGGACAACCTGCTGCCCAAGACCATCGCCGACAGCATGAAATACGAAGGGCATTACGTCGCGGTGCCGGTGAACATTCATCGCATCAACTGGTTATGGCTGAACCCGGTGGTGCTGAAAAAGGCCGGCGTGAGCAAGGCGCCGGCTACTCTGGAAGAGCTGTATGCCGCTGGCGACAAGCTCAAGGCAGCGGGTTTTATCGCCATCGCCCATGGCGGCCAGGCCTGGCAGGACACCACCGTTTTTGAGAATCTGCTGCTGAGCGTCATGGGTGCTGACGGGTTCAAGAAAGCCTTTATTGATGTCGATGAGGCCACTCTCACCGGGCCAAAAATGACCGAGGTGTTTGCTGCATTGCACAAATTGCAGGGTTATCTGGATCCCGACGGCAATGGTCAGGACTGGAATCTGGAAACCGCCAAAGTCATCAACGGCAAGGCCGGTATGCAGATCATGGGTGACTGGGCGAAAAGCGAATGGACGGCGGCCGGCAAGCAAGCCTATGTCGATTACCTGTGCGTACCGTTTCCCGGCTCGCAGGGCGTTTACAGCTACACGATTGATTCGCTCGCGATGTTCAAATTGGCCACAAAGAACGACAACCCCGGCAACATTGCTGCTCGTGATGATCTGGCCAAGGTCGCGCTGGAGCCGGAGTTTCAGTATGTCTTCAACCAGAACAAAGGCTCCATTCCAGTGATTAAAGGGCTGGACATGAGCCGATTCGACAGCTGCGCTCAGGCCTCGGCGAAGGATTTTGCCAACGCCGAAAAGACCGGCTCACTGGCGCCGAGCATGGCGTTTAATATGTCGACATCGCAGGCCGTGCAGGGCGCGGTGTTTGATGTGGTGACGCACTTCATGAATGACAAAGATGCTGATCCGGCAAAGGCCGGAAAGCAGTTGTTGGCGGCGATCAGAGCTGCGCAGTAGGGCGAGAGGCTTTCCGGTTGGTCGCGGGGGACGGTCGGGGTTGATGAGGCGGGGCGGACGACGTTGAGTTTTGTGTGGGGCTGGCTGTCGGGAGCGAGTGGGGGCGGGGAGTCGAATTATGTTGAGGTTGTTGGGGAATAGTTGAGCGGGATTTACGGCTGTTGGATTTCGGTTGGATGAGCTGACGCGTAGCCGAATGGTTTTCGGCTACGCGAGCCCTTCAATTACTGCAATTCCACCAATGCCTCACTCACCGCCATCACATCCCAAGTCCGCATCACCTGCGTAATCGCCGCATCAATGCTCTCAATCGGCGTGTTATCCCGAGCAAGGATGGAAATCCCCTGCAGGAAACTGTCGAACACCGTCGCCATGGCGGCGGCGTTCGTGTCCTCCGCTAACAATCCTTCACTCACACCACGCTCGACACACGCCACAATCCCCGCGCGGGTTCGGGCGCGGGAGTGGGTGAGGGCTTGAGCGACGTGGGCGTTTTCCGGACTCGGCGCGCTCATGACGCCGAGGGTGACCATGCAGCCTTTCGGGTGGCCGTCGTCGCATTGCATGCGTGCCGATTGGCGCAGGGCGGTTTCGATGGCTTGGCGTGGCGGCAGGGTTTCGTCCCACAGGCATTCGGTGACTTGGGCGAAGGTCGTCAGGTAGCGCTGCACGCATTCGTCGAACAGGGCTTCTTTGGAGCCGAACGCGGCGTAGAAGCTCGGCGCGGAAATGCCGCCGCCCAGTTCAGCCTTCAACAGTGAAAGGGACGTCGAATCGTAGCCGTGTTGCCAGAACAATTGCATAGCCTGGTCGACGGCGTCGTCGCGATCGAATGCGCGGGGGCGGCCGGTTCTGGCCATAGCGGAAACTCCTCGGAAAGTGATTTGGATACTAGTCGATACATAAGTCGTTGACAACGTGCCTCGGCTGCCGCCAGTATTTTATATCGATCGGTATGCAAGTCTGACTTTCCAAACTCAAGGAGTTTCCCGTGACACCTTCATTGACTCTAACGGCTGCGCCCAAACGCCTGCCCATTGGCGCCTTGCTGGCGCTGGCCATGACCGGATTCATCTGCATCGTCACCGAAACCTTACCCGCCGGGCTGTTGCCGCTGATCAGCGATGGTCTGGCAATTTCGCCTTCCATGGCCGGGCAGATGGTTACCGCGTATGCGCTGGGCTCGGTGCTGGCGGTGATCCCGATGACCATTGCCACGCGCGGCTGGCGTCGGCGCAATGTGTTGTTGCTGACCATCGTGGGTTTTCTGCTGTTCAACTCGATTACGGCGCTGTCGTCGCACTATGGTGTGACGCTGGTGGCGCGGTTTTTCGCCGGGGTTGCGGCGGGTCTGGCGTGGAGTCTGTTGGCCGGTTATGCGCGGCGGATGGTCGAGCCTGATCAGCAGGGAAAGGCGTTGGCACTGGCCATGGTCGGTACGCCGATTGCCCTGTCTTTGGGGGTGCCGCTCGGCACATGGCTGGGAGGGCTGGTCGGTTGGCGTACGACGTTCGGCATCATGTCGGGGCTGACCTTGATTTTGATCGTCTGGGTGCTGGTGAAAGTCCCCGACTATTCACCACAGCCTGCGCATCAGCGCCTGTCGTTACGCAAAGTGCTGACGACGCCGGGCGTCCGGCCGGTGCTGGCAGTGGTGATCAGCTGGATGCTGGCGCACAACATTCTCTACACCTACATCGCACCGTTTGTGGCGCCGGCGGGGCTGGCGGATCGAGTGGACCTGGTGTTGTTGGTGTTTGGTCTCGCGGCGCTGGCGGGGATCTGGCTGACCGCGAAACTGGTTGAGCCGCTGTTGCGCAAAACGGTGTTGGTGAGCCTCGCTACCTTCGCTGGTGTTTGCGTGGTGCTGGGATTTATGGGGCATGTGCCGCAGGTGATTTACATCGGCGTGGCGGTGTGGGGTTTGAGTTTTGGCGGTGCGGCGACTTTGTTGCAGACGGCACTGGCGGATGCTGCCGGTGACGGCGCCGATGTCGCGCTGTCGTTGAATGTGGTGGCTTGGAACAGCGCGATTGCTGGCAGCGGGGTGGTCGGCGGGGTGTTGCTCGACCGCTGGGGCGTCGCCTCGTTTCCCTGGGCCATGTTGGTGCTGGTGAGCGTAGGGTTTGCCATTGCCTTCGGCGCGCGGGTGCATGGGTTCAGATCGGGGCCGCGTGTTGCTGGAGCGGTTGCGGTTGCCGGGCACTGATGCCCGGATGCGCGCACTGCGTGGGCCTCGAGGGCGACCACGAATCAATTACTTTGTCAGTGATTACAGCGGCCGAAGGATTACGGGTTCTTTGCTCGAGGAAGCCAATCAGGTTTCAGCGCGTCATTAGTTCTATTGGCTCAGCCCCTTGGAATCCGCCAACCCGCCCTCATAACCATCGCTATACCCAACACCCCGAAGAGGAACGACACGCCATGACCACTCAAACCGAAACCGCCATCCTCGCCGGCGGCTGCTTCTGGGGCATGCAGGATTTGCTGCGGCGCTATCCCGGTGTGTTGCAAACCCGCGTCGGTTACACCGGCGGTGATGTGCCGAACGCCACCTACCGCAACCATGGCAACCACGCCGAAGCCATCGAGATCACCTTCGACCCGGCGGTGATCAGCTATCGACAGATCCTTGAATTCTTTTTTCAGATACACGACCCGAGCACGCCCAACCGCCAGGGCAACGACCTTGGCCCGAGCTATCGCTCGGCCATTTATTACCTCAACGAAGCGCAGCGCGACATCGCTGAAGACACGGCTGCCGATGTCGACGCCTCAAAACTGTGGCCGGGCCGCGTGGTGACTGAAATCGCACCGGCGGGGCCGTTCTGGGAAGCGGAGCCGGAGCATCAGGATTACCTTGAGCGCATTCCGAATGGCTACACCTGCCATTTCATTCGCCCGAACTGGAAGCTGCCGAAGCGCGCGTGAGCGGTGCACGCCGCTCATTCAGCGCCAGTACATAGGCGCTGAACATATCCGCCAGCCCGTCGGCGCATACCGAGATTTCCTCCTCGGTACGCGGGCTGCCGGAAAAATCCTTGCCGACCGAACTGAGCGTGGTCAGGATCAAATCGCACGCTGCGGTACGGACGTGCTCACCGACCTCGGGCAGTAACTCTTCCATGAATGTCGCGAAAATCTGCCGCCCGGCCGCACGCACTGCGTGGGCCTCGGGGGCGTTGCGGTAGAGCGGGGCGGCGTCGTTCAGCGCGCCGCGCATCTGCGCTTCGTCGCACTCTGAACGAATGAAGGCCTGCACCAGCGTACGCAGGCGTTGGAGTGGCGGCTGTTCAAACTCCTGCAGAATTCGCTGCAGCATCTGGGTGGTGTGCAGCCACTCATCGCTCTGCAAGCGGAACAGGATTGCGGCTTTGTTGGGGAAGTACTGATACAGCGAACCGATGCTCACGCCAGCCTTTTCCGCGACCCGTGCGGTGGTAAAGCGAGTGGCGCCGTGCTCGCTCAAAACCTGAATAGCCGCTTGCAGAATAGCCGCCACCAGTTCGCTGGAGCGTGCCTGTTGCGGCTGTTTGCGTGAGGAAATACGGGCAGTCTGGCGGTGGGTCATGGGCAGCTCGGGCGTCCTTGGGAATGCGAATAGCGCAAGAAGCGAATCGCTCGCATCATTTAAATGCGACGAATTGCTCGCATTCTAGTTCCCGACTGACGGAAAGCAATCATGACAACCTTGACCACTGAACCTCTCGCAAGCCTGATCGAACGCCTCTACGCCCAAGCCGGCGCCGCCACCAGCCCGGTGCTGCACACGGTGCCTGGCGAAGAGCGCGAACGCCTGATGCACAGCAAAACCGAATACCTGAAACTCTATGAACTGCTCAAAGACCTGTGGCTGCCGGTCTCCCGCGACACAGGCAAACTGCTGTACATGCTGGCGCGCAACACCAAGGCCAAAGCGATTGTCGAGTTCGGCACCTCGTTCGGTCTCTCCACCCTGCATTTGGCGGCGGCACTGCGCGATAACGGCGGCGGTGTGCTGATCGGCAGTGAGTTCGAACCTTCGAAGATTGAACTGGCTCGGCATCATTTTGTTGAAGGTGGCGTCAGTGATCTGGTGGAGATTCGCCAAGGGGACGCGCTGGTGACGCTGGCAACGGATCTACCGGAATCGGTTGATCTGCTCCTGCTCGATGGAGCCAAGGCGTTGTATGGCGACGTGTTGAGTCTGGTCGAAAAACACCTGAAACCGGGGGCGCTGGTGGTGGCGGACAACACTGACTATTGCCCGGAGTACCTGGCCTACGTGCGGGCGCCGCAGAACGGGTATTTGTCTGTGCCGTTTGCGGATGAAATTGAGCTGTCGATGCGGCTGGGTTGAGCCCGTTTCTTCAGGGAGCCACTGGTTGATAGGTGGCTCCAATTTGGACGGGCGGGAAACCAGTAAAAACACGAGTGGAAATCCTGGATTTGAGAAAACTTCCCTGTCTGACTTTCTCGATGGGTAATCTCGACCGCGACTGCCATCAATCAACGCTAATCAGCGAATCGCTATCACTTATCGGGACAGAACATTTCTACATACGGTATAGCGCATAAAGGTCTGAAAACCTGTTACTTCTTACAGTATCCGAAGCGAATAAACTGCTAGAGCATGGTGTTTCACCAATGTTTTATTCATGAAAAGGGAGATACATCATGGCACTTACGATTAACACGAACGTTACTTCATTGATCGTTCAAAAAAATCTTGCTAAGACGCCGGATGTACTAAGCGCGTCGATGAACACATCAAGCAGCGAACCTAAGATTGATAGTGCAAAAGATGACACGGCAGGAACGCTGGAGGAACAGCGTACTGAAACACCGCCGCTTGAAGGAGAGCAGCATCGTACTGACGAAGAGCTGCCAAAAGGGAGTTAGGCGCCGCAAACTCGGAAGCCGGGTACTAAAAATCTGTGCCGGTACCTGGCTCTCGTCAGCAGCTGATTCCTCTAGGCTTCGCAGTCAATGCTTCGCATAATTGTTTTATGCTGAATGAACATCCGTCTTCGCGGGCAATCCCGCTCCCACAAGGTTATTCGGCATGTTCACAATAACGGCATCCCACCAAAACCTGTGAGAATGTGACTTGCCCGCGAAGAGGCCGGAATGCATTGCATCATAGTCACCTGACACACCGCGATCATAAACAGGCCCGTCCTTCGTAGACTTAGAGCAAACTCCACGACACCCCGACATAAACCCCCATCCCTTCACCCGGTGTAGACCGCGCGGCATCCAGTCCTTTGTCGTCATACCCCGGCGTGACCGTTGCCGCGTAGTGTTTGTTGGTCAAATTACGCATATCCACCCAACCCTGCCAGTCACCTTTCGGCGCGTTGTAACCCAACGTCGCGCCGAACAGTGCATAAGGATCGGCGTAATAACTGTTGGCGTAATCCACCGCGACTTTGGACACCAGTTGCGCATTCACCGCCGCAAAGAACCCCTGCGGCCAGTCGTAACGCAACTCACCCTGGTAGTAATGCATCGGCAGGCCGGGGAGGCGGTTGTCGCCGAAACGATCATCATCGCGATAGTGGAAATCACTGAAGGTATACGCCTGACGCAAACTCAACTGACGGCCATCGGCCGCCGACCAGAGTTTGCTGTTCAGGCTCGCTTCAACGCCTTGGTGCACGGTCGGGCTGGCGTTGAGTTCGTACGGGGTGACGGCGGTGGCATCGGGCAGCACCGACAGCAGTTCATGCCGTACCTGCGCGTAGTACCACGCCAGACTCCATTCGCCGACGGCGCTGTCGCCACGACCGCCCAGCTCCAGCGTGGTCGCGGTCTGGTTCTGCAATTCGATTGGGTCTTTCTGCGTGCCGGTTGCGGCGCCATTACCCGCCGGGAAGCGCACGTTGGAGCTGTAGATCAGCGACCACGGATGCGGCGCCTCAACCGAGCGGCTGAGGTTGCCGAACACTTGCAGGTCCGGGGTGATCTGGTAGCGCAGGCCGAGGCGCGGCGCGTAGTCCCAGTCGTTCATGCTGGTTTTGCCGCCGCTTTGCGGGTAGGTCACGGCGCTTTCGCGGCGGGTGTAGATGGCTGCGAGGCCGGTGGTCAGCCAGAGGTCGTCGGCGATTTCCAGGTCGTTGCCGAAATGTAGAACGGTGTCCGAACCCTGATAGGTGAAGTTGCGCATGCGCGTGCCGGGCAGGTAGCTGGCGGTGTTGCCGGAGGGAACTCGCACAAACTCGCTGGCGCCGTCGTTGGGCAGGTGCTTGGTCACGCGCAGGCCGACGTTGCTGCGGCTTTCCATGCCGAAAATCGTGTCGCGGCGTTTGTAGTCGAACGTGCCGCTGACGTCGGTGTAGGCGACCTTCAAGCGGTTCGGGCCTTCGCGCAGGTCCATCGGATAGTCGTGATAAACGAGGCCGGTCTGGATGCTCGAATCGTCATCGATGTAATAGGTGGTCTTGTTGCCGATGAACGTGCTGCCCGGCTGTTTGCGGCTGTCGTCGCGCGCCACATAGGACGGGTTGGCCGCCCGAGGCGAGTGTTCGATGGAGTGCTTGGTCACGCGGCCGGCGAGGTCGTTGTCGGTCTCGCGGTAGCGGATGTAAAAGCGGGTTTCCAGGTTCGGGTTGAAGCGATAGCCGAAGTTGGCGATCACGCCTTTGCTCTCGCTGGCGGTGTGATCCTGATAGCCGTCGGCGTTGGAATCGGTGAGCGACACGTAGTAATCGAAATCGCCGAGCACTTGCCCGGAACTGACCTGACGCTGCTGATAGCCGTGGCTGCCGGTGGCGTAGCGCACTTGCAGTTTTGGCGCGTTGTAACCGGTGTGGCTGACGTAATCGATGGCGCCGCCCAGTGCCAGCGAACCGCGATCAAAGCCGTTGGCGCCGCGCAGGACTTCAACGTGATCGACCCACAGTGGCTCGAGCAATTCATACGGCGTGCCACCCGGTCCGGTCAGCGGCAGGCCGTCGAGCATCGTGTAAAGCCCCGACGCATGCGCGCCCGGCGCGCGATTGATGCCCGAACCGCGGACCGAGATTTTCACGCCTTCGTTGCCCGCCGACTGCGCGTAAACCCCCGGCTGATACGCCAGCACATCCTGATTGTTCGCCACGCGGCCCTGCAATGGCTGGCGCATGTCGACCACGCTGGTGCCGCCGGGCACTTGTTCCAGACGGGTTTTGGCTTCTTCGACGCTCGCGTTTGAAGCGCTTTGCTCGTCGGCCGAAATCAGCACTTGCCCCAATTCCAGACCTTGAGTCTCGGCCATCGCCGGGCAGGCGAGCGCCAGGCCGAGCAGGGCGGTGGGCAGGGATTTGGACGCGGACATCGAGAAAACTCCAGGTAGACAAGGGCAGGGCAATGAACAGTGCGACGCAATAAAGAACGAAGGAAACACATGGCAATTTGGCTTTTTGCCCGGCCATGGCAAACGGCACGTCATGAACTAACCTCACGTGTCTGGTGTATCCCGTCAATCAACACTCTGTTTCTGCACTTATTGGAGAGAGGCCAAGGTCATGGCAAAAGGCAAAAAGAAGGCCGCCACGGCGCCTGAAAGTCCGAAGCTGAAGAACAAGGATTACCTTGAGCAGTTGCGCAAACTGCACGTCGAACTGGTCAAGTTGCAGGAATGGGTGATCGCCAAAGGCGTCAAGGTCTGCATCGTTTTCGAAGGCCGCGATGGCGCAGGCAAGGGCGGGACCATCAAGGCATTGACCGAACGTGTCAGCCCGCGAGTCTTTCGCGTGGTGGCGCTGCCGGCGCCGACCGATCGCGAGAAAAGCCAGATGCATGTGCAGCGTTATCTGCCGTATCTACCGGCGGCAGGCGAAGTGGTGATTTTCGATCGCAGTTGGTACAACCGCGCCGGCGTCGAGCGGGTGATGGGCTTTTGCACCGATGAACAGGCCGACAAGTTCCTCAAATCGATTCCCTGGGTCGAGCACGCCATCGTCCAGTCCGGGGTGATCCTGCTCAAGTACTGGCTGGAAGTCAGCCCCGAAGAGCAGACCCGTCGGCTTGAGGCGCGGATCAACGACGGGCGCAAGACCTGGAAACTGACACCGATGGACCTGAAATCCTACAGCCGCTGGTACGACTACTCACGGGCGCGGGACGAAATGTTCAAGCACTCCGACACCGAACACGCGCCATGGCTGGTGGCCGACTCCAACGACAAGCGCCGTGCCCGGCTGAACATCATCACCGATGTGCTCAGCCGCATTCCGTATGAGGATGTGAAGCGCGAGAAGGTCGAGTTGCCCAAGCGGCAGAAGCCGGGCAAGTACCGCGATCCGGATTATCCGTATAAACGCGTAGCGGAAAAGTTCTGACGAATTGCGTCAGACACAGGGGAACTGACCAGCACAAATCCCTGTAGGAGTGAGCCTGCTCGCGATAGCGGATTGTCTGTGGCGGATGTGTTGCCTGACACATCGCTTTCGCGAGCAGGCTCAATCCCACAGTATTCGGTGGTGTATCCATCATTGTTGATCGGCAAAGCCCTTTAGAAGCAAACAGTCCATCCGTCGACTGCGCTGAACCCCTTTGATCCCGTTTCTTTCTATCAAGGAAGCCCTTCACGAGATCATTCCCCGATGTTCAATCAGCGCAAACAAGAAAAACTGGCGGCATGGCGAAAATTGGCGACGCAATCGCAGATGCGACTGGATCCGGAAGAACAGTACGACGAACTGCTCAAGGCAGCCGATGAGATGGAGGAGCAGGGGTTGATCACCAGCGCCGAGTGGCGGCAGTTAGTTCGCGATGCAGGTAATGTGTTTACCGCTGATTTGGGGCGAACAAACGGTTAAGTCCTTCAGGTCACGCGACCTTTCTTCGACTTCAACTGTGCGCCCCTGGAATCGTGCAGTAGCCGCGCAAACGCGACTTTGTCGATCGGCCGACTCATGAAATAACCCTGCACCTCATTGCACTGATCGACCCCGAGAATATCCAGTTGCTCTTCAGTCTCGACGCCTTCGGCGGTGACAGTCAGGCCCATGGCTTTGCCCAGGCCGATGATCGCCTGCACCACCGCGCGATCATTGGTGCCGCTGCTGATCGAGGCGATGAAGCGCTTGTCGATCTTGATCCCGTCAAACGGATAGGCACGCAGGTAACCGAGCGATGAGTAACCGGTGCCGAAGTCGTCCATGTTCAGGCGTACACCCAATTCCTTCAGGGCATTCATGGTGGTCAGGGCGCCGTCGGTGTCGTTGAGCATCACGTTTTCGGTGATCTCCAGTTCCAGGCGGCTGGCCGGAAAACGGGTTTGCACCAGCACTTCACGAACATCCTCGACCACATCGCTGACGGCAAACTGCGCGGGTGACAGATTGACCGACAGCATAATGTCTTCCGGCCAACCCAATGCGGTTTCGCAAGCTTCGCGCAGCACCCAGCGACCGAGCGGGACAATCAGATCGGTCTGTTCCGCCAGCGGGATGAACAGGTCCGGACCGAGCAGGCCTTTGCTGGGGTGTTGCCAGCGCACCAGCGCTTCGACCGAAACGATGTGTTTGCCATCGACCTTGTAGCGCGGCTGATAGTGCAGGATGAATTCGTTGTGCTTGAGCGCGTGGCGCAGGTCATCCTCCAGTTGCCGGCGCGTCTGGATCTGATCGCTCATGTGCGCTTCGAAATAACACCAGGTGTTTTTGCCCTCGGATTTGGCTTGATAGAGAGCGATGTCGGCATAACGGATCAGGTCGCTGGGCACATAGCCGTGGCGGCGACTGAGTGAAATGCCGATGCTGGCGCCGATGTGCAGCGGGTGATGTTCGAAGACTATCGGTTGATGCAGGCTGCCGATCAGGCGGGTGCAGAATTTGTCGATCTCATGCTGACTGTCCATGCCGTTGAGCACGACGATGAATTCGTCGCCGCCCAGTCGCGCGACGATGTCGTGTTCGCGGGTGCATTCACGCAGGCGCACGGCGACTTCCTGCAGCACGGCATCACCGGCCGGGTGGCCAAGCGAATCGTTGATCGGTTTGAAGTTGTCGAGGTCGATCATCAGCAGCGACAGCGGCGGCGCGTGCTCCTTGAGCAGCAGCGCCTCATCCAGATAACGTGCGAGTTTGTTGCGGTTGGGCAGTCCGGTGAGGGCATCGTGCATCGATAGATGCTGGATCTGCGCATGGGCGGCGACCTCGTCGGTGATGTCGCTGGCAGTGCCGCGATAGCCGATGACCGCGTGTTTGTCGAAGATTGGCCGGGCGGACAACCGACAGTGGCGTGTCTGGCCCGAGTGGTCACGGTAGGTGCAACGCAAGTCACTCGCGCTGTTCTCCTCGGTCAGTTTTCTCAGCCACAGTTCCAGCGGCGTGGTGTCGCAACTCAACAGGTGGCCGATGTCCTGCCCCAGCCACAGGGTTTGCGGGTAGCCGGTCACTTCGCTGAAGCGCGCCGACAGGTACGTCAGCGCCAGGTTGCGGTCGACTTCCCAGATCCAGTCGGACGCGGCTTCGGCCACGGCGCGAAAGCGTTCTTCGCTGGCTTCCAGCTCGCGATTGGCGTGTTCCAGCGCCTGATTGGAGGTTTGCATGACGGCAAAACTCTGGTCGACGTACTGCGATGAGCGCAAGGCATGGCGGAAGAAGTACGCGGTCAGCAGCATCAGCACCACAATCGTCGCGCCGAGTGGCGGTAGCAATGACCACAGTAAATGTTGTCCGGGCCGTTCCAGATCAGCGATCAGGCTGTAACCGGTGCTGTCCAGCGGCACGCGAGGGCGGTTCGGGTCGAGCGTATCGTCCAGTGCCAGGGTCAGGTTATTCAAGCCGTAACCGCTGCCGATCAGGCGCAATTTGGTCGGCGTGAGTTTGTCGACGAACACCAGCACCGAAGAAGTCTGCGGATCGCCGAGTGGTCGCTCATCGTTGGGAATGATCGCTGCCGTCGACACCAGCGCCGGCCAGCCTTCGAACAGTGAATAGCGACTGACCGGCTTGGTCAGATCACCTTTGCCCAGTACTTGATCGAGTAACTCCGTGGCGCTCACCTGAACGAACGCGGACAGCTCGGCATCGACCATTTGCCCGCGCACCACCGCGTAACGGGTGCCTTCGCGGTTCAGCACGAACACGCCGTCATAGCCGTCACTGGTGAACAGGGTCTTGCCGAGGTTCTGCTCGGTGTAGGCCCAGTCGGTGTCGACCTGACCGCTCAAATGCTCGTAGGCGGTGGTCCAGTAGGCGTAGCTGGTGATGTAGTTTTTCGAGGCAGTGATGCGGTTTTCCAGCGCGCGAGCCGAGTAAAAGCGGGTTTTGTTGACCTCTTCGCTGTCCAGGCGCTCGGCGATACCCAGCAAAGCGACCGCCGCCGCAATCACGCCGCTGACAAACAGCGCACCGACCGCGAAGGCCAGGCGGCGGGTGACGGCGCTCTGGCGCGGTGGAAGCGGGGCTGCATAGCTGGAAAGGTCCATGTGCTCGTCCTTGATCCGCTGTCTTCTGAATCTAGAACCACGGCGCGGGCGCAATGTTCAGATTCTTCTCGGCGACTGCATTGAAAGCGTAGTGAAGCCCGCGTGATTTGCCTCCCCGAGTGCAGCGCGCCGATCAGCGGCGATTCCCGAAAGGGCAAGACTTCCCGCGCAAAAACCGGATAATGGCGCCCATTCGTTTAGCCGTATTCTGGTAATCCCGCATGGAAATCAAGGTCAATTTTCTCGACAACCTTCGACTTGAAGCCAAGTTCGACGACTTCACGGTGATCGCCGATCAGCCCATCCGCTACAAGGGCGATGGTTCGGCACCGGGGCCGTTCGATTACTTTCTGGCGTCGTCGGCGTTGTGTGCGGCGTACTTTGTGAAGTTGTACTGCGACACGCGCAACATCCCCACGGAAAACATTCGTCTGTCGCAGAACAACATCGTCGACCCGGAAAACCGCTATAACCAGATCTTCAAGATCCAGGTGGAGTTGCCGGCGGATATCTCCGAGAAAGATCGTTTGGGCATCCTGCGTTCCATCGACCGCTGCACGGTGAAGAAGGTCGTGCAGACCGGTCCGGAATTCATCATCGAAGAAGTCGACAACCTCGACGCCGATGCCCAGGCGCTGTTGATGCCGGTGGCCGGCTCGGACGCAGGCACCTTCATCGCCGGTAAGGACCTGCCGCTGGAACAGACCATCGCCAACATGTCGGGAATTTTGGCCGACTTGGGCATGAAGATCGAAATCGCTTCGTGGCGCAACATCGTGCCCAATGTCTGGTCGCTGCATATCCGTGATGCGCATTCGCCGATGTGCTTCACCAACGGCAAGGGCGCGACCAAAGAGGGCGCACTGGCGTCGGCGCTGGGCGAGTTCATCGAACGTCTGAACTGCAACTTCTTCTACAACGATCAGTTCTGGGGCGAAGAAATCGCCAACGCCGAATTCGTCCACTACCCCGACGAGCGGTGGTTCAAACCGGGCCCGAAAGACGAGTTGCCGAGCGAGATCCTCGACGACTACACCCTGAAGATTTACAACCGTGACGGCGAGCTGCGCGGCTCGAACCTGTTCGACACCAACTCCGGCAACACCCAGCGCGGCATCTGCTCGCTGCCGTTTGTGCGCCAGTCGGACAATGAAGTGGTGTACTTCCCGTCCAACCTGATCGAAAACCTCTACCTCAGCAACGGCATGAGCGCCGGCAACACCCTCGCCGAAGCGCAGGTGCAGTGCCTGTCGGAGATCTTCGAGCGCGCGGTCAAACGCGAAATCCTCGAAGGCGAAATGGCCCTGCCGGACGTGCCGCAAGAAGTACTGGAGAAATACCCGAGCATCCTCGCCGGCATCAAAGGCCTGGAAGAGCAGGGCTTCCCGGTGCTGGTCAAGGACGCGTCGCTGGGCGGTGAATTCCCGGTGATGTGCGTGACCCTGATGAACCCGCGCACCGGCGGCGTGTTCGCCTCGTTCGGCGCCCACCCGAGCCTGGAAGTGGCGCTGGAACGCAGCCTCACCGAACTGCTGCAGGGCCGCAGTTTCGAAGGCCTCAACGATCTGCCGCAGCCGACGTTCTCCGGTCAGGCCGTCACTGAACCGAACAACTTCGTTGAGCACTTTATCGATTCCAGCGGTGTGGTTTCGTGGCGCTTTTTCAGTGCCAAACCAGATTTCGAATTCGTCGAGTGGGACTTCTCAGGCCAGGGTGAAAACTCCAACGCCGAAGAAGCCGCAACGCTGTTCGGCATCCTCGAAGACATGGGCAAAGAAGTCTACATGGCGGTCTATGAGCACATCGGCGCCAAGGCTTGCCGCATCCTCGTGCCGGACTACTCGGAGATCTACCCGGTCGAGGACCTGATCTGGGACAACACCAACAAAGCCCTGCAATTTCGCGCCGACATCCTCAACCTGCACAACCTCAGCAAGGTCGGCCTGCGCAACCTCGCCCAAGGCCTGGAAAACAGCGAGCAGGACGATTACACCGAGATCACCACGCTGATCGGCGTCGAGTTCGACGACAACACGCCGTGGGGCAAGCTGACCATTCTGGAACTGCGCCTGCTGATCTGCCTCGCCCTGCAGAAGTACGAACAGGCCAAGGATCTGGTCGAAGCGTTCCTGCAGTACAACGACAACACCGTTGAGCGCGGCTTGTTCTATCAAGCGGTCAACGTGGTGCTGGAGATGGAACTCGACGAAGACCTCGAGCTGGAAGACTACGAAGCCAACTTCCGCCGGATGTTCGGTGACGAGCGCATGGACGCGGCGATTGGCTCGGTCAATGGCAGCGTGCGCTTCTATGGCCTGACGCCGACCAGCATGAAGCTGGAAGGGCTGGATCGGCATTTGCGTTTGATCGAGAGCTATAAGAAGTTGCATACGGCGCGGGCGAATGTGACGGCTTTGTCGCGCTGATATCTGCGCTAGAACAAAAGCACCCTCGGGTGCTTTTTTTACCTGCAAGTCTTGAATCGTGTGAATGTCTTATAGGTGAGTAGTGGCCAAGTGCTAGAATTTGCCACGAGCGTCTGAAGTCACGGACGATGATTTAAAATCAGGGAGAAGTGTAAATGTCGGAAAAGATTGTAAAGTCCAAACTGGTCAACTTTCTGGTAGCTGATGTCGAGGTGAATTACGAGGAGGTGGGTGAGTTTTACGATGCTGTTGGCGCCGGCAATGTCGACGTGGTGGCCGGGGTCATGGAGTCGTTCAAGCAAGCCTATGGCGGTCTGTGGGTCGGTGGGAAGATGGTGCTGACCAAAACGGCGGTTCACCTCAATGCCAACGCCCTGAATCGCATGGTTCAGGACGGTACGTTAGACATCGAGATTCCGATCGGTATGATCCGCGCTGTCGCCAACGAAGGTGGATTCTTCACCAAGATCATCCGTCTGGACACCGACGCTGGTAGCGTCAAATTCCGCTGCTATGGCGCTAAAGAGGTCGTGGCGCTGATCGAAAGGATGATCGTGCCACGGGTCTCGACTGCGGTGCTCAAACGGTCTTCTAACGCTTAACGGCCATGCGCCGCATTCGCCAGCAGCCCGGTATCCACTCGCACAAACACCGAGTCACCCACCGCCGTCAACACGTCCCCGGCAAACACCTCACAGATCACCCGAGTCTTGCGCCCGACGTCACCCTCGACTTTCGCGCGCAGAGTCAGCGGCACGCCCATCGGTGTCGGTTTGATGAATTTGATCCCAAGGTTGCCGGTGACGCAGTCGATGCGCGGCAAGCTGCCGGGTTCGCGGTTTTCTGCACGGTAGTGGTACGCCATTGCCGTCCAGTTGGAATGGCAATCGACCAGCATCGCGATCAGGCCGCCGTAGACCAGATCCGGCCAGCCGCAGTATTTGGCCTCCGGCAGGTGTTCGGCAATGACGTGCACGCCGTCTTCATGCCAATGGCTTTTGACGTGGAGGCCGTGCGGGTTGCGGCCGCCGCAGCCGTAGCAAACGCCTTCGGGCGCGGCGAGGTCTTGCAGAGGAGTATCGAGGCTGGACATGGTTTTTATTATCCTGGCGTGGTGAGTCCGGTCAGGCGCAAGCGATTGCGCCCGCCGCGTTTCGATTCGTAGAGGGCGGCGTCGCCTTGCTCGATCAGCGCGGTGAGGTTGGCTGGCGGTTTGTCGAACAGGCTGGCGCCGATGCTCAGGGTCACGGCGGCAGTAGTGGGGAATGTCTGTGAAGTGGTGCTCAGAAACTGCTCGCGCAGTGTGTTGCCCAGTTGCATGACGCGCTCGCTCGAAGCGCTGTTGAGCAGGATGACAAACTCGTCACCGCCCAGGCGCGCTGTCAGCGCATTGCGCGGCAGCACCGAGCGGATCATCTCGCTCAGTGCGATCAGCAAACGATCCCCGGCGGTATGGCCGTACTGGTCGTTGACCAGTTTGAAATTGTCGATGTCGATCAGCAGCAGGGCGCCGGGATGCTCCGGCGATACGTGTTCGAGCAGGCGCGGTGCGCGTTTTTCCAGGGCGCGGCGGTTGTACAGGGCCGTCAGCGGGTCGCGCTCGGCGAGGCGGGCGATCTGTTTTTCCCGACGGTAACGTTCGGTGCCGGTCATCGACAGGGCGATCAACATGATTGCCATCGCACCCTCGACCAGGGAAATCTGAATGATCTCGCCCCGAAACGCCGCCAGATCGATCAACGTGCCGGGGATCACCACGGTCAGGGCTTTGGCCACGTAGAAGATCCCGTGACCGAGCAGGACGTAACGCAACTGCACCGCACCGACGCTCAGCGATTTGCCGTGGGGGCGCAGCAGTGAACTGGCTTTGAGGGTCGACAGCGCCACCAGCAGCGAATTGGCCGCCAGCATGACCTTCGACCACAGCGGCCCGTCCGGCAACAGCAGCATGACCAGCCAAGTGGCGAAGATCAGGTACCAGGCCGGCGACAGCCGTATCTGGGTAAAGCGTGCCACGCCAAGCAGGAACAGGAAGTGTGCGGTCACCAGCAAGCCGTTGGCGAACCAGATGCCGATCAGCAAAAAGCCGCTGCTGCGCAACAGGGCCAAGGTGGAACCGACGGTAATGGTGGCGAAACCGGCGCTCCAGAACAGTAGCGAAGGCTCACGAATGCTGCGCCATTCAATCGCCAGATACAGCGCGGCGGCGGCTGCGAGGGCGATGGAAATGGTCAACATCGTAGGTGGGTCGAGCGGCATTTCTGGATGAGCCTGTCTGATTGGCGATTAGACCGGCGATTGTAAGCGTTCGGGCGGTTTTTTCGCAGAGGGCGTGTTGCCGCGCAGACCGCTGGCAGCGGGGAGGGCGCGGTTGCTGGCCGCCGCCCTGATCACCGCGCCGATCGGTCATTGCTCGGGCGCGAGCCAGGTGTCGACGACCCGACGGTCCAGCTCTTCCCAGTAGGCCATGCCCAGCACGCGGGTGGTGTTGAGCCCGCGCAGGTAGCCGCGCAACTGGTTGGCGGTGTCTTTGATGAGCTGCCGGTCGGTCGCGTCTTTGTTCAGCAATACGCTTTCGTACTGAACCAGATACTCGGCCACGCGCTCGCGGAAATCGGGCAGAACGGCGTCACGGATCAGGTCAAACGTTCTCAAGGCGAACTCCTCATTTCATGTTTTTCTCGTTGTGATTGAGTGTGTATCAGTCTGCACGTCGCGCAACTATTGCTAGAAGTAATAGTGACCATCACGAAACGCAAGTTCTGCTTTGTTGGCGATCGGCGGAAAATCACTCCCATCGAACACGCAGCTCAAGGAATTTGCGCGATGAACACACTGACCCGATTGGCTTTGGTCGCGTTGCTGACAGGCGGCGCACTGTTCACAGCCCCGACTTACGCAGCCGACGCCGGGTCGTGTCGCTTCCAGACCATCACGGGCAGCAGCGCCACGTTGCAGCATTCGCAAACCGTGGGCGTGTTGCTCAGTGAGAACACGCTGGACAACCTGCAATACCTTGGGCGTTACCACGACATGGCGGTCAACGGTGCGAAAGGTGCGCTGGATTCGCGGATTCGAGCAGCCTTTGTCAGCAGTTCCGATCCGGAATTGGCCATCGACTGGCTGGTAAGTTCGCTGCAACAGCAGTTCTTGTCCGTGACCGTTTACGACAACCTTGATGCGTTGGTACAGGCGCATCCGGACATCGTGGTGAAACTCGACACCTTCAATCGTTTGCTGACGCAGCAAAACAGCCTGGTCGAAGCGCGTTTCACCGCACGTTTCTACGACGCTGACCTGCAATACATCGGCAAGGCTGAAGGCGCCGTTGAGAAACAGCTGCCCTCGGTGTGGGTGCATAACCAGGCGGCACCGGTCATTGCTGCACAAATCGACAAGCAGCGTGACTTGCAACTCAACGCCTTGAAGCAATTCGATGTGTCGCTCAAGGCGCTGGTGGCGTCGAGCTGATCACTTAAAACATAAATGGCGACGGCGGCTCCGTGAGGCTGAACCGTTGCCGGTTGAACCGAACCTTTATTTTCAGGATGACACCGATGCGTCTTTTATTTGTGCCTGCTTTGGCCTTTGCTTCTTTGTTGCTCGCCGGTTGTGCTTCGGCGCCGAATAACCCGAGCCTTACTTTGCAGACCAGCAAGACGCCTGCGCAGTACGCCGATTGTGTTGTGCCGAAGTTGCAGGGCAGTGCGTTGAACCCGACGGTTTCGCAGACTCAGCGTAGTTACCGGATTGTGGTGCCGAGCAAGATTTCTGCTGACAACGTGCTTGAGGCGTACAAGGCGGGTAATGGCGGCAAGGTGTTTATTTATGAGCGGCATTTGTTGGCTTCGAATCTTTTGCCTTCGAGTTTTGAGCGGGCGGCGCAGGATTGCATCTGATTTTCGCTTTTGTATGGATTTGACTGAGCTCCTTTGGTTGGCCGCAACCAACCAATTTTTTGCCTCGCGCCCTGATGTGGTTGCGGGGCTTTTTTTTGTTTGGGCTTGGCGGCCTTTGGGCCGACCATGCTCGGGGTGTTCTTTGTGAATATCCGTTGCTGCGGTGATGGCTTATTACGGTTTCGCCCT